>DASZGG010000165.1:0-13054 GCA_035939025.1 Chthoniobacterales bacterium
GTTTTGCCGGGACCGTCACCCTTGTTGCCGCGTTCGGGGCCCTTCTGCTGACAGGTCTATTGATCGCGGCCTCCGCAACAGATGACCTCGGCCGTCTCGTGGCCGTGGGAATCGTCTCCCTGCTATTTACTCATATCTACATGAATATCGGGATGACGATCTCGATTACGCCCATTACCGGCGTCCCCTTGCCGATGATCAGCTACGGTGGTTCGTTCCTCGTCCTGGTGCTTTTTGCGCTGGGTGTCCTGGAGAGCATCTGGATTCACCGCAAGGTGCACAATGGAAAGGCGCGCTCGTTGCGCGCGGGCACAGCGTAAGCAACGAAACGGCGTCTCGGCGTAGGGACTTCGCGTCTTTGGTGTTTCGCCGACACGCCGATACGCCGACACGCCGTTTCGTTTTGTCCTGCCCCCTATCCTCCTACCGCTTGATACCGCTTAAGACCGCGCTGCCACAGGGTATTTGCGCCGAACGCGATGATCAAGACCCAGCAAAACTGAATCAAGAGTCCTTCCCAGAGAGCTGCACCGTGCACTTTGCCCATAAAGATTGAAATCGGAAAGTAGAGTTCATACGGAAAAGGCAACAGCATCAAAACCTCCCGAAAAGCCACTGGCATGAACCCGAGCGGGAACATGTGCCCGCTCAGAAAGAATTCAAATGAATAGATAATGAACACGACTGTCGAAATCTCCAGCATCCAGAACGCGAGCATCGCCACCGAATAGGAGATCAAGAACTGTAACGACGCCGCCAAGATCACGCTTATCGCGGTTAACATCCAGGTTGCCCACGAGGACGGCCACACCAGATAGTGTCGGAAAACAACGAAAACCAGGATAACGACAGGGAGCGTCACTACGGAGTACAGCAGGCGATTACTGACAAAAAGAGCTACCCGATAAACAAGGTAGTTCATCGGCTTGACTAGGAATGAGTTCATCTGACCATCCCGGATATCGGTCGCCACTTGCCACTCATCGTCCCCGGGCGTGATCAGACTATCGAGCACTAAGACCAGGAGGAAATAGTATACCACCGAAGCGTAATCGAAGTTATTGATCCCTCCTCCCTTGGCTTCAAAAATCGCTCCCCAAATGAAAACAGTACCCACGAGCGGAAACAAGCCAAAGAGAGATCGAAGGAAAAAATTCCAGCGATACACGAAAGTGTTCTGCAGACCTATATCGAAAACCTTGAGATATTTTAGCAGCCTAATAAATCTTGATATATGCCTTTTCCCGGAGGCTATCGATCCACTTCCGGGTCGCCTTCTGGCGCTGAGCCTGCTCCAACTTCTTCTCAATTCCGTCACGAACTTCGGTGAGAGGGACAAAGCTGGAGGTCTTCTTGGATTCACAATAGAGGATATAAAAAGAATCTCCGATCTGAACCACTTGACTTATTTGACCTGGCGAAAGATTAAACGCGACGTCCGTCAGCTGCTGATTCAATGTCTTACGGTCGACGAATCCCCAGTCGCCACCAGACTCAGCTGTACCATCCATCGAGTATGTCTTGGCCATCGTTGCGAAATCGGCGCCGCCCTTGACCTTTTCACGGATCTCGTCGGCCATTTTCCTGGTTGAGTCCGCCGAATTGGCATCGAGAGGGTCGGCATTCAGAACGATCATGCGAAGCTTCAATTGCTCGGGCGTAACAAATTCTTGCTTATTTGCTTCGTAGTAAGCCTGAATTTCCTGCGGAGTGGCGGTAAAATTCCCTTTGACGTTGTTTTGGCGCATCGCCCCAACGATCACTTTGTCCCTCTGGGCCTCACGAAACTTGTTCAACGAGTAGCCTTGAGCGTTCAGTGTTCGTAGGAAAGCCTGGCGATCGCCGGCGAAGTCCTCTTTAATGATGTTCTGGATCTGGTCATCAACCACGTATTCCGGGAGGCTGTACTCCTTCTTTTTGAATTCCTGGACGATTAGCTGCCGATCGATTAGATCGCTCAAAGCGGCCAACCGAGCCTCCTTGATTTTATCGATCAGTTCCTGGCCAGTGGATTGCTCCCGCAGCGTCCGTTCGCGCGGTCCAGACACTTCCTGGACCTGAGAAAAGGTAATAACGTCTGCGTTCACGACGGCCGCTACTCCGTCTATGACCTCAGGGTCGGCGGCTCGGATCTGCGGCATGAAGAACGCGATGGCAGGTAACAAAATAAACAGCAGCTTTGAGGACATGAGCATTGTCAAGAAAGTCGACTTAAAAGCGATAACAGATTTTCAAGGTTATTTTCGGCTTCGCTAGAAGTCAAGCGTGGAAACCTGTCGCCGATCAGCAGGTAATCCCCGCCTCTGGTTAGCATGACTTTAGAGTCCTTTACCTCGATGGCAACGACTTTCGTTCGGGCCGCCGCTAGTTTTATCTCATTCAAAGTGAGGAGATTACGGATAGCGGCCGGATGCGGGCCGAATCGGTCTCGCCAGTCGCGTCTAAGTTTTTGGAGAGACTCCCTCGAAGTCGCCTCGGCGAGTTTTTTGTACGCCTGGATTCGCAGTTGCGGCTGCGCCATATAATCTGCCGGGATAAACGCCGGTTCGAGGTGAGGCTGGGAACTGACGTACTCGGCCTCGTTGGTACAAACGAAATCGAGACGCATCATCACGTCAGTTCGCGTACGAGAACGGCGTCCTTGCAGTTTTTCCACTGCTTGCTGCAATATCTGGCAATACAAATCAAATCCGATGTTGATGATATGCCCGCTTTGAGCAGTGCCGAGAATGTTTCCGGCTCCTCGGATCTCCAGATCTCGCATCGCAATTTTGAATCCTGCCCCAAGCCCGGAATGCTGTTTAATGGCATTGATTCGCCGCCGAGCTGAGCCAACTGTCATCATATCTCGCGGAAGCAAAAGGTACGCGTAGGCCTTGTGTTGGGCTCTCCCAACTCGACCTCGCAACTGATACAAATCGGCTAAACCGAACCGGTCTGCCCTGTCGATGATAATGGTGTTCGCGTTCGGAATGTCCAAGCCACTCTCGATGATGGTTGTCGAAACCAGCACATCCGTTTTCCCGCTAACAAACTGTTGCATAACCTCTTCCAACTGGTGTTCGTGCATCTGGCCATGCCCTACATCAACTCGCGCGCCCGGACAAAGCAGTCGGACTCGTTCTCGAACGCGATCGATTGTTTCCACTCGATTATGGAGGAAGTAAACTTGCCCGTTGCGATGGAGTTCACGCTGAATCGCGTCGCGAATGATTCGTTCGTCGTAGCCGCAAATCACCGTCTCTACCGGAAGCCGGTTCGGCGGCGGTGTCTCAATGACGGACATGTCCTTTGCGCCAACGAGCGACAAATAGAGTGTTCTCGGAATCGGGGTAGCGGAAAGCGTTAGTACGTCGATCAACTTGAATTGCTCTTTAAACCGCTCCTTATGCCTCACGCCAAAGCGCTGTTCCTCGTCGATGATGACGAGCCCCAGATTTTTGAACTCTACATCGCCCATGATCAGCCGATGGGTCCCGATAACGATATCGATTGAACCGTCCCGCAGCCCCTGAATCGTTACGCGCTGTTCTCGCTCGGACAGGAAGCGACTCAACATTCCCACGCGGATCGGATAATCAGACATTCGCTCCCTAAAAGTGTTGTAGTGCTGCTGGGCTAACACCGTCGTCGGCACCAGCATGGCGGCCTGTTTTCCATTTATTACCGCCTTGAACGCGGCCCGAATCGCTACCTCGGTCTTCCCAAAGCCGACGTCGCCGCAGATCAACCGGTCCATCGGCCGTTGACTCTCCATATCGGCCTTAGTCTCCTGGATCGCTCGCATCTGATCGGTTGTCTCCTTATAAAGGAACGAAGACTCGAATTCGTTCTGCCACTTCGTGTCCGCCGGGTAGGCGAAACCCGTGAGTGCGTCCCGCTCAGCCTGTATGGCGAGGAGCCTTGACGCGTAGTCGAAGACCGCTGTCTCCGCCGCTCTCTTTGCCCTGCTCCACCGGCTGTCACCGAGCGCGCTCAACGGCGGAAACCGTTTTCCAATGCCGACATAGCGAGAAACTAAAAACGCCTGTTCAAACGGAACGTAGAGTCGGGCCTCGTTCGCGAACTCCAAAACGACCACTTCCTGTTCGAAGCCATTTTGCTGCAACCTCTGAATGCCGCGGTACTTACCGATTCCGTGCTCGAGATGAACAACGAAATCTCCTTCCGCGATTTCGGCGAAGTCGATCGGCGATCGTCCGCCTCTGAGCCGCGACCGCCGAAGCGCGAGGCGGCGAGCGCTAGGGCTCTGGTAACGACCAAAGATTTCCGCATCGCACAAAACCGCCAGTTTCGCCTCCGGGTAAATAAAACCGCGAGTCAGCGATCCGAGGACGAACCGGATTGCATCGATGTTGATCTCGTTGTCGCGGAGCACATCTCGCAAACGCTCGATTTCTCCCTCGTTATGACAGATCGCGAATAGCCGCCAACTCGCTTGAATCCAGTCTCGAAGCTGCTCCAGCGCAGCCTCGCGTTTAGTCTCTTCGACTAAAAAGTCACCCGCTTCAAACTCCTCAAAACCAGTGCCAAAGAACGCCGTCCGATAGTCTTCAATCCCTTCGGCAGCCCGTGCGCCGGAGATAATGCTGATCTCTGCCTCGTCGAGGTCAGACTCGATGCCGATCAAGACGTCAGCCTTTCGAAGATACTCGCGGAGGCAGACGGTCAGATGCTCTGTTTCGCCAACGAGCAATTCGCATCGTTCGATCGTCCGAATCGAGGTTTGATCATCCAGCTCAAACTCTCTGATTGAATCGATATCCTCGCCAAAGAGCTCAATTCGTACAGGAACAGCATGCTGCCACGAGAAGACATCGAGAATGCCGCCACGCACTGCGAATTGGCCGCGAGTCGTCACTTGCGGAACTTGTTCATATCCGCTTGCTATTAGTCTTTCGATCAGAGTCTCTCTATCGAGGCGATCGCCGCGCCGCAAAGCGATCGACTGCTTTTGGAGCGCCTCGGCGGGTGGAATCTGGTCTTCGAGCGACGACGCCGTAAGGACCACAACCGCGCGTTTGCCCTCGGCAATTTGCTGCAGAACTTCCAAACGCTCAGCAACAATCTCCGGGTCGGGGAGCGCGCCTTCGTACGCCGGAAGCTCGAGTTCCGGAAAGAACAGGGCATCGACCTCCCAGTTTAAAAGACCGTTAAATAAATCCTCCTGGCGACGGACATCTGGGCAAAGAATCCAACAAGATCTGGAAGCATGGTGGCGGACAACGCCCGCGGCGACAAAGGCCTGTGCACCCTCGCTGACATGCTCCAGCGTTATAGGACCCTTTGCTTGCAGCAGTCCGAGAAACGGCTCCGAATTGCGAATCGAATCAACTATCTTTACCAGCTCTGTCATTGCCCCATGAGGATCAAGACGCCTCCGGCAACGTCTCGGTCGGTCAGTAGCTTAGGCTTCCCAGCCTGTAGGAGATACACGCAGGATGCGTGTGCTATATTATTGAAAATTCAGCTCCTTGGTGATCCCGTAGCGCTCGATTCGCTTTCGCAACGTGGCGCGAGTTACTCCCAAAAGTTTCGCCGCTTTAACCTGGTTACCTTTCGTTCGCTTCATCGCGAACAGGGTGAACTCCCGTTCCAACCAGGGAAGCAGCTGCAGAGAACGATCGGTTGAAGCCGCATCGAGCAGGATCTCCACGGCAGTTTCTAGAGTAGGTCTGCCAGAGTTTGTGCTCACAGCAACCGTCTGATTCTCCGATCCATCATCCGAACGCTGGGTAGCGACGCCAAGGGGGATGTCTTTTGGAAGCAGCACATCGCTGGTGGCGAGGACGCAGGCCCGTTGGATCGTGTTCTCAAGTTCGCGCACGTTGCCCGGCCAAGGATAGTCCTCCATCAGTTTTACCCCTTCTTCCGACAGCTTGAGCTGGGGTAGATGCTTTTGCGTCGCTATCTTCTTTAGGAAATATTCCGCTAGCAGTCTGACATCTTCTCGCCTCTGCCGAAGCGGCGGGAGATGAACCCGTACTACATTCAAACGATAGAAAAGATCTTCGCGAAAAAGCTTTTTCGCAACCTCCTGCTCCAATGTCTTGTTGGTTGCAGCGATAATTCGAACGTCGGTCTTGATCGTCGCGTTTCCGCCGACACGAGAAAACTCTCCCTCCTGCAAAACTCTCAGAATCTTGCTCTGGACGGCCAGCGGCATGTCGCCGATCTCATCGAGGAACAGCGTTCCGCTATTGCCCTGCTCAAACCGCCCAATTCTCTGAGACGACGCGCCGGTAAAAGCTCCTTTCTCGTGTCCGAAGAGCTCGCTTTCCAACAAGTTTTCCGGGATTGCAGCGCAATTGATTGCGATGAAGGGCTGAATACTTCGATTGCTGTAATGATGGATCGCTCGGGCGACCAGCTCCTTGCCCGAACCGCTTTCACCTGTGATCATCACCGGTGCGTCGCTATGCGAAACCCGGCCGATCATCTTAAAGACCTGCTGCATCGGTTGAGATTTGCCGACCAAACTGTCTTGATATTGCTCGACGGTCAGTTGAGGCTTGAATGCTGTGGCCGAACGCATTTCAGCCTGAGCCGTCAAAGCCGCATCGACAACCGGCTTTAAGTTGAAAGGGAGTGACTCTTTCCGGAGATAGTCGAATGCGCCCAATTTCATCGATTCAATCACGGATTGGGTCGTGCCGAACGCGCTCATCAAAATGACGAGGGCGTTGGAATCTCGCTGCCTGACTCTCGCCAAAAGCTCCAATCCGCTGAAAGGCATCAAATGCGTCTCTGAAATCAGCAAATCCGGATTCTCGGCTATGTAGATCTTGTATGCCTCGTCAGCCGTCGTCGACGTCACCACACGAGTGATCGGCGTCTCAAGCTGATTCTGCGCCCACTCAAGGAAGTCGGTTTCGGGATCAACTAACAAGATCGTCTGCATCAATGTCTGTGCCCAGTGGGGTACCAAGAACTCTTGTAAAAAGGCCCTTCATCCATGAGCAAAAATACACAATTTGCCCAACTAAATGAATGCGCAAGTTACATGCTCATTTTTGTACAGAGAATAAGGGCTTTTTTTCCGGCCGGTACGTCCAATATGCGAATAAAGAGCCATCTTGCCTTCCAGCGGGACGAGAGACAACTCTTTGTTCCCGAATCACGCCAGATCTGGAGCACCGTTCCACATTCCTCGGACTTAAACCCCTCCGTATCGTCTGTTACGCCGCCCGAATTCCTTCACGGCCTCAAGCAGATCCTCTCTGCGGAAGTCAGGCCAAAGTTTTTGAGTTACATAGATTTCGGTATAGCTCAATTGCCAGAGCAGAAAATTCGAAATCCTCATTTCTCCCGAAGTTCGAATGAATAGATCCGGATCCGGAAAGTTATGCGTATATAGGCTTCGTTCAAAAATTTCGGCATCAATCTGATCCTTGGCCAGTCTTCCAGCGACGACTTCTTCAACGATCCTTTTCACCGCATCGACAATTTCCGCTCGGCCGCTGTAGTTTACGGCAAGGATGGTGGTAAGATTTTGCCCAGTCGCCGTCGCTTCGATCGATTCGCGGATTTGCTTTTGAACACCCGGCGGCATTTCGTTCAACCGACCGATTGCCTGAAGCTTGACGCTCCGTTTGCGCAGATCGCCGGTATAGTCCCTCAGAAACTTCTGTAAAAGACCCATGAGGGTATCAACTTCCTCTTTCGGGCGTCGCCAGTTTTCTGTGGAAAAAGCGAAGAGGGTCAGATATTCGACCCCCAAATCGAGACACGTCTCTACACATTCTTTGGCTGAGTTGGCTCCTTCGAGATGACCTCGGCTCCGCGGCCAACCGCGTTGGCGGGCCCAACGACCATTGCCATCCATGATCACCGCAATATGTTTCGGAGCTATCGTGGACATCTTCAAACCCAGTGTCCTGCGAAGACACTACACCAGAATAGTCTGGGCGCGACTTTGGCCCACACCTACTAGTTTTAGTTTGGCTCCGGTAAGATCGCAAATCCTTTGCAAGTACTCTCTGGCCGCTGGAGGCAGTTCGTCATACGACTGAGCCCCACTGGTCGCTTGTTGCCAACCGGCGAGTTCTACGTAAACGGGGATACACTTCGCCAGTTGCCGGACGCAGGTCGGCGGGAACTCGATCCTTTTTCCATCCAGCCTGTAGGCCACGCAGACCTTCAGCCGCGGAAGGGAATCCAAACCGTCCAGGTTCGTTACCGCCAATTCATCGATACCATTAAGAATCTGGGCATACCGGGTTGCAACAGCGTCAAACCAACCGCACCGGCGCTCACGTCCGGTAACCGCGCCGTATTCGCGTCCCATCGAATGCATCAGATCGGCTATTTCGGCATCTTCTGTGGGAAACGGGCCCTCGCCAACACGCGTGGTGTAAGCCTTCACAGCGCCTACGACGCGGTCGATCCGGTTGGGCGGCACCCCGGATCCGGTGCACGCACCACCCGCAGTCGTGTTCGAAGATGTAACGTAAGGATAAGTTCCGTGATCGACATCCAGAAATGTCCCTTGGGCGCCCTCAAAAAGAATCTCTTTCCCAGCCTGCATCGCTTTATGAATTGTCAGAACCGTGTTCGTAATGAGTGGCCGGATTTTTTCTCCAACCTCCAAATACTGATGCAAAAGCGGTTCGAACCTTACCGGTTTGAGACCGAGCTCCCGGAGTAGAGAATTTACATCCTTAACTCGCGCTTTAAGGCTTTTCGTGAATATCTCCGGCTGCAAAAGGTCCCCGATGCGGATCCCGATTCTGGCGATCTTGTCGCCATAAGCCGGCCCTATGCCGCGCCTTGTGGTTCCAATCTTCTGAGTCCCGGCTTCTCGCTGTTCGTCAAAGATCTTGTGGTAAGGGAAAACCAGGTGCGCGCACTCGCTGATCAACAAATTCTTTGAATTGATCTTAACACCGTGGGCCGCCAGTTCCGAAATTTCTTCCCAAAGCGACACAGGATCAATCACGACACCATTGCCGATCACACAGAGTTTCCCCTTCCTTAGAATGCCGGACGGAATCAGACGAAGGATGTATTTCTTCTCGCCAACAACGACGGTGTGTCCCGCATTGTTTCCCCCCTGACTCCGCACTACGACGTCTACTTTATCGGTGAGGTAATCAATCACCTTCCCTTTGCCTTCGTCTCCCCATTGGGCGCCGACTAACACGATGTTGGCCATAAAATCTACCGGACACGAAATGGTCCCGGAACGCCCCTAAGGTGTTCACGGGACAAACTGTGAAACTAGGTCAAGCCATCCCGCTTCGCAAGCGTGAACGGCAACCAGCCGTTCATTGCGTTTTCATCCTGATCACCGTGACAACAGGCCGATGATCACTGGCCGAGTACCAATCGCTCGATCGGTACACGCACGATTGCGATTGATCAATCTGCGGCAAGAGCGCCTGGTTTGTCAGGATATAGTCAATCCGATCGTACGTATCGCTGAGTTGCCGGTAATAGGTCCAATGGTCTCCTTGCGCATCCGCCAGCAAAATATCACTTAAACGATTCGGGCTCTGCCGCGGACCGAGAATCTCCTGAATAGCCGGTTGATCCTTTGTATCATTAAGATCGCCGTACACGAGCAAGTTTGCGTTCGGATCCTTGCTGAGCACCGCCTCGATATGTTGCCGGAGTAGACGCGCCTCGTTCCGCCGCAGGAGCGCCTCCCCAGACGGCACCGCTAGCTTGGATTTCAGATGGGCGCCCACCAGGCGAAGCCGGTACGACGGGTTCACTTCGATCGTGACGTCCAGAAAACCCCGTTCGACTGCTTCCCGCTGTCCGTTGAGGTCAAAGAATAAACTCTTTTCTGAGTGGCGCTCCACAATTTCGAACCGGCTCAGCAAAGCCAGATGCCGGTTCGGATCCGCCGCATTCACATACTCGGAGAAAGGAAATTCAAGACCGGCATCCTTGAGGCGCTTCTGAAATTCCTCGAATTGATCCGGCGGTCCCATCTCGGCGACACCAAGTATATCCGGATGAATCTCCTTAATGATCCGAACCAGCGTTTTCTTTTCGCTCTCAGGCTTGGGTCCGAACTCGGTCCGACTGCCCTGGCGCCGGTTCATTTCGAGATAGTTCTCGACGTTGTAGTGAACGAATTTTACCGCTTGCTGTCCAAAAACGCTCTCGGCCAGCAACACGAGCACCAATATCAGCGCGTTCCGGGTGAACATACCAAAAGTCCAGCCCGGCGGAAGTTAGCCACGCATCCCCGCTTTGCATCTCCTCAGAGCTGCGCACACCGGGCTTGCGAAATTTCCGAATTATCCTAGGAAGGCTGAGAGGGCTGTTGCGCGGGAGGCTGCGTCTCGGCGGTTTGAACTTGAGCAACTTGTGCTGCTTGAACCGGTTGTGCCGGTTGAATTTGTTGAACCGGCTGCCCTTGTTGATAAGGTTGAGTATTTTGTGGTGCAGCTTTCAGATCTTGCCCGGCTTGGTGGAGTTCTTTATCAAACTCCTCGCGGGCTTTCCGAAACTCGTTCATACTCTGGCCTAAACTCCGCGCCAACTCGGGAAGCTTCTTTGCGCCGAACAGGACGAGTACGATCACAAGGATCAACACCCATTCTGTCGGTCCTGGCGTCACGAGAGCGAACGTATACATAGGCTTAGAGGCTATCACAGGCTCCGGTAAGTTTCATCGAAAACCTGTGCCAATCTCCAATTAATTTACTTTAGCGCGTTCAGTCGGGAAATCAGATCCGCTTTACTTGTCAGACCGACGACCTGATCTTTGACCTCGCCGCCTTTGAAGAATAACATCGTCGGAATATTCCGAATCCCGAAACGATTGGAGAGCGCAGGATTGTTATCAACGTCAACCTTCACGATGCGAACGGCGTTCCCCTGCTCTTTGGCAATCTCGTCGAGAACCGGTGCGATCATGCGGCAAGGACCGCACCAGGTCGCCCAGAAATCAACGAGAACTGGGACATTTGAATCGCTAACGGACTGATCAAAAGTTGCTTCGTCCAGATGAGTAACGGATGCAGTAGACATAAACTGTTAAAAATTTGCGCTGTGCATCCAGTCTAGGAACACAACCTCAGCTAAATGCAATCAGCAATTGAACAATAAGCGAAATCACGGAAAAAGCGAGCAGCAAGCCGACCAGGGGAACAACCAATGGATCCCGCTTGGCGTCAACCACGTCCGACATCAACATGTGCACTCCGGGGGAAGCGGCAACTTCGTGACGTTGTTCGGTCTGGCCGGCTTCCCTGTGGCCCGAATCCTCCACCTTGGATTGGATCCTCGGCGGTACCGGAATTCTTGCCACTCCCTTCTTCGGTTCAGCCATTGACCTATATACCGTTCCAAAACAGCTAGATGTCAACTGAGGAAATTCGCGGCGCAGCCACGCTCCCGCGTGACCGGCGTAGCATTACCCCAAGCCGGTAGGGTCCACGCTCGCCGCGTGGCCGGCGTAGCGTTACCCCAAGCCGGTAGGGTCCACGCTCCCGCGTGACCGGCGTAGCATTACCCCAAGCGGGATCGGGTCCACGCTCCCGCGTGACCGGCGTAGCATTACCCCAAGCCCGGTAGGGTCCACGCTCCCGCGTGACCGGCGTAGCGTTACCCCAAGCCGGTAGGGTCCACGCTCCCGCGTGACCGGCGTAGCACGACCCCAAGCGCGGTAGGGTCCACGCTCCCGCGTGACCGGCGTAGCATTACCCCAAGCCCGGTAGGGTCCACGCTCCCGCGTGACCGGCGCGGCATTACCCCAAGCCCGGTAGGGTCCACGCTTCCGCGTGACCGGCGCGTCCTTCCAAGGCCGTATGAAATTAACTTGAATCCAATATAGATACATTATTTATTTAAGTTATGAATATCGACCCATTTCCTCAGCGAATTCGCCCCGATAGCCGATAGGGGTGTGGCAATTAAAGAGCATCTGCCGACGCTGGTTTTTGTTACTATCTGTACGAAGGGTCGCAAACCGTGGTTAGCGACGGACGAAAACCATCAGCTCTTGCGGACGATCTGGACTGAAGCCACCTATTGGAAAATCGGCCCCTACGTTATTTTGCCAAATCATTTGCATTTCTTCGCGTGGCCCGGGCGACTCCACGCCGACATAGATGATTGGACGCAATATTGGAAATCGATTTTTACAAAGCGTCTGGGCAGACCGAACTGCCGATGGCAACGGGCGTCGTTTCATCATCGTGTCCGTTCTGACGAGAGTGCTGAAAAGTGGCGCGCCTATATGTTTGAGAATCCCGTCCGAGCGGGTCTCGTTCTCAGGGCGCGCGACTGGCCATACAGTGGCGAGGTGTTCAAAGCGGGTTTTTGGCGATAGGGGCTTGGGGGGTCGTGCCACGCCGGTCACGCGGGAGCGTGGACCCTACCGCGCTCGGGGTAATGCCGCGCCGGTCACGCGGGAGCGTGGACCCTACCGGCTCGGGGTCATGCCAGGCCGGGTCACGCGGGAGCGTGACCCTGCCGCGCTCGGCGTCATGCCACGCCGGTCACGCGGGAGCGTGACCCTGCCGTGCTCGGGGTCATGCCACGCCGGTCACGCGGGAGCGTGGACCCTACCGCGCTCGGGGTAATGCCACGCCGGTCACGCGGGAGCGTGACCCTACCGGGCTCAGGATCATGCCGCGCCCGTCACGCGGGAGCGTGGACCCTGCCGGAATTTCCTCCTTGCACTCCTCACGTTTTCCTCCAGTTTCGAACCTTCGGTTATATGAAGATATTAGTCACCGGAGGTGCTGGATTCATAGGTTCCCACCTGGTGGAGGCGTTGCTGGCCGAGGGGCACACGGTCTGCGTGATCGACGATTTTAACGACTTTTACGATCCGCTAATTAAAAGGCAGAATCTCCAAGCATTTATCTCCGACATCCGCCTGCACACCATCGATCTCCGAGATAAGAATGCGATTCTGGATACTGTCTCGGCTGACAAGCCGGACGCCATTGTACATCTCGCCGCCCGGGCGGGCGTCAGGCCTTCGATCGCGCGGCCGGAGCTCTATATTGAAACCAACATCACTGGAACGTGCCACCTTCTTGAAGCGTCCAAAGCCTGCGGAGTCGAGCGCTTTATCTTCGGGTCGAGT
>DASZGG010000166.1:0-18629 GCA_035939025.1 Chthoniobacterales bacterium
GGAAGTCGCCAAGTACATCGAAGGCCGGCATGTCGCACGGGGCGTTAAGGCCATTGCCGTTCCTGGCTCGCAGATTGTAGGGGCCGCGTGCAAGAAATTGGGGATAGATCGAATCTTCACTCAAGCTGGTTTTGAATGGCGTGAGGCGGGTTGCTCGATGTGTCTTGCCATGAATCCAGATAAGCTTATCGGCGATCAACTTTGCGCCAGTTCCAGCAACCGGAACTTCAAGGGCCGTCAAGGGAGTCCCACCGGCAGGACCGTGTTGATGAGCCCTGTCATGGTTGCCGCGGCTGCCATAGCGGGAGAGATCACAGATGCCCGGCAACTGTTCAACCCCTAAAATTCAAGGACTCAAGCACTCAAGAATCGTGCGATACGAAGCTTGGCGCGAGAAAACTTGCTCTTCTTGAGTGCTCGAGTACTTGAGTCCTTCATAAAGTTATGTCCTTAAAAAAGATTCTGAAAGTAACCGGCACTTGCGTCCCAGCCGCCGGAGACGATGTGGACACTGATCGGATAATCCCGGCTAGATATTTGAAGTGCGTTACCTTTGAAGGTCTGGGAGAGTTCCTCTTTTATGACGTGCGTTTCGATGAAAAGGGTCGACCGAAGAACTTTCCCTTAAATGACGCTCGATTCACCGGGGCAACGATCCTGATCGCCGGAAGGAATTTTGGTTGCGGCAGTTCTCGCGAGCATGCTCCCCAAGCGATCTATCGATATGGTTTTTGCGCTATTGTCGCAGAGAGCTATGCTGAAATTTTCTTCGGAAATTCTACTACCCTGGGCCTTCCGTGTGTGACCGTCTCACGGCATGATCTTGGCCGGATTCGCAACGTTGTCGAGTCAGAACCGAAAAGTGAAATGACCGTCGACCTAACAAAGGAGACGATTCGTCTGGGAAGCGATGAGTTCCCGGCATCCATTCTCCCGAGTGCCCGGGATGCGCTCATTAATGGTCGTTGGGATCCGATTGCCGAACTCCTGGAGGCTCGCGCCTCGGTCGAGGAGCGGGTCGGACAAATGTCATACATGGCACCGAGGTAGGAACCGTATCGGCGGGTCGGCGTAACGGCGTATCGGCGTATGAGCACGCGCAACCTTGCGCCGACACGCCGTCACGTTTCCCCTTAATTCTCCCATACTCAAATGGAACCGCACAACTATTAATAAAGTATAGGAGACTCGGCCGAACCTGAGCGAGCGTTGACTTGGTCGTGCATCTTCCGACTAGTGTGCACCGTACTGGACGAAACTGCATATCTTGAAGAAATCACGCTCACAAGCATCGGTGATACTTATATTGTATCATTCACCGAAAAAGCAACTACTGAAGAACGGCGGCACCCTCCTGTCGATTCGACGAAAAACTGAGCTGCTGCTTACAAATGCTTTTGTAAGCGTCTCGGGGATTGGGTGGCAGCATGTTGAATAATGATTATCCAAAACCACTTTGAGGCGCAGCGGGTTATCGCAATCAGCCAAACGGCTCATGCGTGGGTTTCAGGACAAATGGCACGGAATTGGGGTAACGAACATTTTTCGGGTTTTGTTCCGACCGAACCACTTTGTTACGCTGCCGAGCAACACGATAGAGGCTTTCTCGATTGGGAGCGGCAGCCGACGCTGAACCCAAAAAGCGGATTACCTCATACCTTTGAGAATATTCCGCTGAGCCTGAATGTAGAACTCCGGAAAAAGAGCATTCTTGAGCTGAAGGCGGTGTCTCTTTATGCGTCTCTCGTGACGTCCATGTATTTTGCCAGAGCCATCGGCAAAGAGCATCCCGTAGAGAGTCACCAAGATCGTCAGAGAATCGCGGAATTCCTCGTAGAGCAAAAAACACTTCAGCGAGAGCTTCTTGGTTCTCTTCGTAAGGATCCATACCTGCGTTTGGCCTGTTCGGATCAAGTAATCGAATATCATCGAAGACTCTTGGCTGCTTGGGACCATCTGTCCGAGCAACTTTGTCGTAATCCCGACTGCACATTCTCAGTGGATGATGTTCCCACAACTTTGGGAAAAAGCTGTCGACTATTTGTAACACCTGTGGATCCAACCTCCAGGGAGGTCAGGCTGGAGCCCTGGCCTTTTAGTAAATCGCGTGTAGAACTAACCTGCGAGGGTCATGTTCTGAACCGGCGATTTAGCTCCGAGTCGGACTTACGGAAGTACTTAAAAGACGCACCGCGGGTGTCAGTGATTTACACGCTGATCCCCTCGAGGAAGGTGACGGGCGCCTGAGCGATACAAGCTCCCATTCTGAAACTTCTGAACTCCTGTAACTCCTGACTTCTTAGCTCATAGTGCACCAAGTCTGAGGCTGGTATAGCAGCGCTGCTGCGAATTTTGGCTGGGTGCGCGGCGCGAGGAGGGAGAATACCCGCTGTGGTCTTTAACCGACGAGCAACAAAGCACCCGGCCAAAATCCGCGCAGCCCTTCGGGTTGGGGCGGCGCCGGCGCCTCGCCGCGTTGCTGGCTCGTTAAATAGGAGCTCAGTTATTCGCCTCGCCAGCGCCTTGCGAGTCATCCGGCGGCGCTCCCAACGCTGCTATACGAGCCTCAGACTTGGTGCACTAGGTCTGTCCAAGAGCTAATAAGTGTGTGGATGCATACGGCGTGTGAGGAAGGTAAAATGAGAAAAACAATAACGGGGCCAGAGGTGCAAAAACAGAAATCGTCCTGGCTTGATGTGAAGGCCATCGCCCGGGTGGAAGTGACTTCCGAAGACTCTCGGTATCCGATAGAATCTGCATTTGACGAAGATGGACATGGCTGGCGTTCCGCCGAGATTGGCGAGCAGACTATAACGCTTGTTTTCGATCAGCCGCAGCGGATCCAACTGATCCGTCTCTGCTTCGTAGATACCGAGACTGAACGTACCCAGCGGTTCACCCTGCAATGGTCAACGGATCATAGTGACGCGCTGCACCGGCTGGTCCAGCAGGAGTGGAATTTTAGTCCAAGCGGATCTACCACGGAGATCGAGGATTACGAAGTAAACCTTACTGGCGTTCGGATGCTTCAGCTTATCGTCAACCCCGAGATCCGTAAAGGTTCAGCGATTGCCACTATGGCTAGCTGGTGTCTTGCATAGTAAGCGAAGGCTCCAGCCTTTGCCTCTGGAACGGGGGAATTGACTCACACAGAGGTCACGGAGGTCACAGAGGATGATTTTAACCTAAATTCCGAATTTGAGGAGTCGTCCTCGTCCTCGAGAATCCCGATCGTTTCGCAATCAGACTAACAGAACAAATTAGTTCCATCGGTCTCTTTGCGGTCACGGAATCCCAATGCACCGAGGACGAGCACGACGACGAGGACGATTCCAAATTTCGAAATTTGGATTTAAGAGATAGAATGGAATTGGGAGCCGGTCGGGTGCGGACAACTTTGATATTTCCTCTGTGACCTTCGTGACCTCTGTGTGAACCTCTCAATTTTTTCGCGTGTTTCGCGGGCTCCATCTAGGGGGGACGATTGCGAAGAAGGAGAACCGATCGCTCTCGGTCGCTTGTTCCGAGGGCGAAGGGAACAACACTTCTTTCAAACGTGCGTTATTGGACAGCGCCTCTTACTCGTCCTCGGTCTTTGATCATCGCGGGCCAACACCGTTCAGCCTCTCACCTCTCACCTTCCTCGCGCTGGAGCCTTCGCTTACAGGCCTCCCGATACCGATGGATTAAACGCGTTCTTGATCACTAGCCTGGACGCTCCATCGGATATTGATACGCGGTAGATCGAACTTACTTTGGCGTCCTTTTGCGCATCCACGACCAGAATCTCGGAATCGCTCAGCCAACATGAATCGGAGGCGTAAGACTTCTTCGGCGTGAGCCGCGTAGCTTTCCCGGATGCGATATCGAGGATCCATATCGCCGGGGGCGGTCCCTCCCAATCCTTAAGCGTCACGTCTTCGTCCATGTTCAGATCGATAAGCAGTTTCTGGCCGTCACCGGAAACGCTCAGACGCTTGGAGCTGTCCATGTCACCTTTGGGGATTGTTTTGCTAACCTCCCATTTCGCAAGCAACTCACCGTCAAGACCAAAGCGGCAGATGTTCTCGAGATCCTGACAATAAATCGATTTGGCGTCCGGGGCCCAGCACGGCGATGACCATCCCTGCTCCCTGAAAGGTGTTTTGAAGAATTGGAAGCCGCCCCCGTCCGCATTTACCAGACCGAGCCGCCAGTGGTTGTCCACGAAGATCTCGAACAAAATCTGCGATCCGTTCGGCGACCAAACCGGGCCGAAGCAGTTATCGCTCGGCATGTCCTTGAAAATCTTTGTTGCGCCCGTTTCGACGTCCACCACAGCGATATAACGTTCGACATCTTTGCTCCCAGTCGGCGTCATCGTGAAGGCAACTTTAGTGCCGTCAGGAGCGATGCGGGGATCGTCGCCCTTGATCAGCTTCCGCTCTTTTGTCCCGTCGATGTTCGCGATCCAAACGTTCGAGCCTCGCTCGAAGGCGATCTTCGATTGCGGCGCACCTGCCTCTGCGACAAACGATACATGCAGGGCTAAGACAAGGGCGCCAATAAGCAGGAAACCGGTTTTCATGGCGATTTATCGGGGACGGGGTAGTGGCTGGTGGCTAGTGGCTAGTGGCTAGTGGCTAGTGGCTAGTGGTGAATGGAGCGGCGCACGACTCAAAACTCAAAACCCAAAACTCAAAACCGAACTCCGCGTCTACTGGTTAACTGCCCCAAAGGTAAGACCTTTGACCAGATAATTCCGAACCAGCAACGCGAAGAGCATCACAGGAAGATAAATTATGATCGACGTGGCACAGAGCTCGCCCCAAAGCACCATTCGATCCGTCATCAGGGCCGAAGCGGCAACCGGTAATGTTCGAGCATGGAAATTTGTGAGCAGAAGCGCGAACAGGAACTCATTCCAAGAGAAAATAAAGGAAATGATTGCCGTGGCGGCCAGTCCCGGTCCCGCAAGGGGTAGTACGATGCGTACGAAAGCGTGAAATCGTGAGCAGCCATCCAGCAGTGCGGCCTCGTCGAGCTCAGTGGGAATCTCATCGAAGAACCCTCTTATCATCCAAATCGCGAAAGGCATGTTGACAGTTACATAAGCGGCGACCAGGGCCAGATGGGTATCAATGAGGTTTAAATTTCGAAAGATCAGGAACAATGGAAGGACCACAGTCACCGGCGGTGCCATTCTCGCTGAGAGAAAGTACGACGCTAGTTGTGATCCAAAAGGGACGCGAAAACGCGATAGCGCATAAGCAGCTGGTGCCGCGGTTGCCAGAACGGCAATGGTACTAACCGTAGCGACTATCGTGCTGTTTAGGAGCGGCGCGGCAATGTTATCTTCGGAAAAAATTACACGAAAGTGTTCCAGTGTGGGCTGAAAGGACCAAACGATAGGATTCGCGGAAATTAGCTCGCTCGGTTTAATTGCCGTGACCGCTGTCCAAAGGATTGGGGTCATGAAAAACGCCATCACCAGCAGCAATGCCATGTACTTTGCAAAACTCTTCATGACCGCCGCCTCTCGGTACGCATAACCATGCCGATGATGAGTTGCGCTAAGACCGAAATTATGAACAACATGATGATTCCTAAGGCCGATGCATAACCCATATCGAAAAATTTAAAGGCTTTTAAATACGTATAGAACCCGAGTACTGAGGTAGTGACGCCCGGTCC
Source organism: Chthoniobacterales bacterium (assembly GCA_035939025.1). GTDB lineage: Bacteria > Verrucomicrobiota > Verrucomicrobiia > Chthoniobacterales > JAFAMB01 > JAFAMB01. The sequence continues at coordinate 5,674 of DASZGG010000166.1, forward strand.
CCCGTAGGTCATGACAAAGATTTGGTCGACGTTCCGAAACGCATCAATAAGTCGAATCAAGAGCCCAATCGTAAGCACTGCTCGGATGGTTGGCAGCGCAATGAATCGCTGGATTTGGAACCAGTTGGCACCGTCGACGCGCGCCGCGTCGATGAGTTCCCTCGGAACCGCTTGCAGGCCGGCAAGCGTAATTAATACGATAAACGGTGTCCATTGCCACACATCCGCGACGATGACGGAGAAGAATGCGAGGCGCGGGTCGACAAGCCACGCCCTGCTGCTAAGCCCGAACAGGCTAGCGATGTTGTTGGCGAGGCCCCATTCGTCGTTGAAAATGAATCGCCAGATGAGCCCTGCTACCACTGGCGCCATCACCATCGGTAGCAGAATTAGAGCACGCACCAGACTCCGACCGATGAATTGAGTGTCGAGCAGGAATGCGATTAAGACTCCGAGAAGAAACTCAATAGTTACGCATCCTCCTACGTACCAGAAAGTTCTCCCAGCACTTTCCCAGAAATCCGTGGACCCGAGGATCGCTTGGTAGTTCGCCAAGCCAATAAAAGTTCGCGGACGCGCGAATGTTAGATTCCAGCGGCTGAGGCTCAAAATTACCGTGTAGACAAATGGATAAACGGTCATCGTCATCATCACCAGGAGAGCCGGGCCGAGATATAGCCATGGTTGCCACCACGCCGCACGCCGTCGGAGAGCCAGTCGCACCCGAGCTGCAAACAAACGGAAATCGTTTTGCCCGCCGGTTGCTTGAGGTGGGTGCTGCGAAACTTTCACGATGACCGGTCAATGTACCGCCAGCGGGGTCCCGGTGGCCACCCGAATCGCTTCGTCAAGTACTTCCATTCCCTCTATCACAGCCTCTTCGGTGATCGTAAGTGGCGGACAAATCTTGACCGTTGCACTGCCAAAGCCGAGCGGTGCAAAAAGAAGAAGACCTCGAATAAAGCATTGATAGGCGATTTCGGCTGCCATTTCGCCGTCGGGTTCGTCGGTTCGCGGCTTTACGATATGAATCCCAGCAACCAGACCTTTGCCATGGACGGCCCCAACAACGCCATGATCGATCTTTAGCTTCGCCAATTCGGCATGAAGGATTCTCCCCACGGATGCTGCTTTCTCGACAAGAGATTCTTCGTCAATAACCGCGAGACTGGCGAGCGCTGCAGCGCAACACACCGGATTTCCCGCATGCGTGCTTGTCATCTCGCCAGGTTCTTGGAGGTTCATAATGGCTGACTTGCTGATTACCGCCGAAATCGGTAACGACCCGGACATTCCTTTACCACAGCATATGATGTCCGGCACCACGTCATAGTGTTCGAAGGCAAAATACCGCCCCGTGCGACCAAATCCGGATTGCACCTCGTCAAAGATCAGTTGGATCTGATGCGCTTCGCACCAGCTTCGAAGACTCTGGATGAATTCGACTGGCGCAAAACTTCCGCCTCCACCCTGATAACTCTCGAGCATGACTCCAGCGATGCGGTGGGATTCCAACCCATACCCGCTGAGTGAACCTAAAAAGTCGGGGAAAGTATACTTTGGCGTCCGGAAACCGTCGGGAAAAGGTACCTGAAAAAATCCAGGGGCCCCCTCCTTAATCCAGCGTTTGAGACTTGGGATACCTCCGGCCATCTGGGCGCCGAGCGTTCTGCCGTGAAACGCGTTCTCGAATGTAACGATGCCGATCTTCTCTGGATTGAGAGTCTGTCCATAAGTGCGAGCTAACTTGATGGCACATTCCGTCGCTTCCGATCCGGTGGTAAACAAATATACCTTGTCCAGTTGTTGGGGTGCTTTTGCTACCAACTTTCCGACTAGCGCCTCACGGATGGCGGTGGGAAAGACAAAAGTGTGCAGCAAGTCCTTTTGAACCGCGTCGATGATGGCTTGCTTTACCTTCGGATTCGCATGTCCGACATTTGCCACCAGAACGCCGGAGGTCCAATCCAGCCAGATGTTTCCGAACGCATCATAGACCCGGAAGTTCGTTGCTCTGTCCCAAAGAACCGGTGGCTGGCAGAACATTGAACGCGGCTCATTTTCTTTGAGCCGCATCAGGATCGGCAGTGATTCCGGCACCGGAAGATTGGTTTTGATTCGCCGAAATTTCGTATTAACCTCGGGGACGGTCCGCGGTTCGAGCGAAAAAAGACTCGATGACATAAGCGTAAAAGAAGTCATGAAGTTAGCCTGAGCAGTGGGGCTCGGATGGTGACATGAGCGTGCCGCCCCTGCCTGCACAGAAGAAACCAAAGAGGATTTGAACAGAAGGCAGCAAAGGAAGCAAAGATTTGGGTAGGGAATACGGGCCGGTACCCAGAATTCGAGAAGAGCCTTTTCCGATTGCTCTTGTCGATATCATGTTCATTGGACCTTCAACGCCGGATCGCGCAGGAGCGCGTCCCTACCGCCCGACCCGGCGCCGCACGCCGTAGGGACGTCATCCGCGTTTGACCTGGTAGGGACGCGCTCCCGCGCGATCCGAGTTGGCACGGCCAATACGCGCCTACGCCGACCCGCCGACCCGCCGACACGTCTCCCCAGAGCGCTACCGATTATCGTAGTACCCGGCACTTTTCATGAACTCCTCGACCTTGGCAGCCGCTTCATTAAGAGCGTCCCGTGGGCTCTTCTGGCCGATGAAGGCAATCGAGAGCTGCTCAGCAATTATCTGATCGATGCTTGCCCATTCAGGAAGGAGCGGCACAGTCCGGCCACCTTTGTTTGCGATGCTGACCAGGTCGTCATCCGCTGACGGGTACATCTGCTTAACTTCAGGATCCTCCCAAGTACTTGCCCGTTGCGTCGTCGCCCCCAACAGGGTCGCGCGTTTGGCGTTTGCCGGACTCTGACACCACGTAACAAATTTAAACGCGGCTTTCGCGTTTTGCGCTTTTGCCGGGATCGATGCAACAATCCCGCCGACCAGTGGATGAGTTACGCCGTTGTAGGTGGGTGGCGGCGCGCACTTGAACTTTCCAATAATGTTCGACTTCTCACGGGCCACTGATGCGAGGTCCTGCCAGGTCCAAGCGAACGCCGCATGTCCCTCCATATAGGAAGTCCACGCCTCGGTAATATGATATCCGCCAGTCCCGGGCGGCGCGACCTTCCCGAGCTGCAAGTAATATTCGAGGGCCTTTACGCCTGCGTCGCTGTTGAAGACAGGCTTGAATTTCGCATCGAAAAAATCGCCGCCAAAGGTCCACAAGTACTGCGAAAAGTCGTAACAGATTCGATCCCGTTTTGCTGACATGACAAAACCGAATACACCCTTCTCCGGGTTATTAAGCGCTTGCGCAGCTTTAAGTACGTCCTCCACCGAAAATGGAGGACCTTTCAAACCGGCTGCATCCAGCAAATCGGTGCGGTAATACAGCACATTGAAACCAGCGATCCAGGGGATACCGTAAGTACCTTTCGCAGGAACGCCATATTGGTCGGCCAGCTCTTTCGTATATCTCCCAGAGTAAGAGACTCCGTAAAAATCGTCCGGATAATTGAAGTCGCGCGGCGTCAGATATGGATCCGAAAGGTACTGCTCCAAATCCTGAAGCCAACCTCTCTTGGAAAATTCCGGCGTAAACATCGAGTCGTACCAAATGAGGTCGTAAGGTATCGAACCCGCGACAAAAGCGGTTTTGAGTTTTTCGTATTCTACGCCGAACGGAATATCCTCGAACTCTACGCGAATGCCGGTTTCCGCGGTAAAATCCGGAGCCATCTTCTTGGAAACATTGGCCCATTGGCTTGATTGGCAGCCAATTCTGACGGTGGTGCCCTGATAGGGTTTTTCCTGCGCCTGTAACAACGGCATCCAGGAAACTATAGCGATAAGTACTGCGAAGTACGTCGAAGTGACGGTGCTTGGCTTATGCATTGCGAGGAACCTCTGTTTGAATTTTACTTGTCAGACGTCTGATGTATGAAGGCTTTGCTAGCATTCCCAGGAATCCTGTGCAAGACTTTCTTTTTTGTAACGCGATATGCGAGACAGCGCACTAACAAGAGAAAGTAAGAAATCGGACTTTACCGTCATCGAGACCACCAGCAGATCGGGCCTGGTCGAACGCCAACTGCGGGAATACATCGTAACCAGTAGGTTAGTGCCCGGCCATAAGCTGCCCTCCGAAAATGAGCTCTCCGGCAGACTCGGCGTAAGCCGGAGCGCCATTCGGGAAGGATTGAAGGCTCTCGAAGCGGTTGGCGCAATTACTACGCATCAGGGCAAAGGACGCTTCGTGAGCGAATTCAATTCCGCGGCTATTGCGGCTGGCTTAGCAATTTCCCTCCGTTTTGATCGGCCAAGCCTGAGAGACATCCTGGAGGTTCGAAAGGCCCTGGAAATGGGGTTTCTCTCTCGCGCAGCGTCGCTCCTGACCGAGGATGATTATCAGGCACTCGAGGAAGTCGTTCGCCGAATGCGGCTCAAACTGAAGGAGTCCAGAACTTTTCTGGTGGAGGATATGGAGTTTCACCGACTTTTATTCAGGAGGCTTAATAATCGCGTTCTTTTGAACATTCTTGAGGTGTTCTGGAAGCTCTTCGGCCGCGTCGAGGAAGGAACCGCCCACACTCTAAGTCAGTTGACCGAGGCGGTTAATCAGCACAGGGCGATGCTGGCCGCTTTGCAGAAGGGCGATGTATCGCGGGCCGAACAAATTTTGCGGGCACATTTTCGGGACGCGGAACTACGCATTACCGAGACGATACACCAACCGAAAAGAACACGAAGAGCTTGAATATCGTTGGTATAGACATCGGCGGTACATTTACGGATTTCGTCGTGTATTATCGCGAGTCCGGAGAGATCCGGTTTTGGAAGGAGCTGACCACACCCCAAGACCCGATCGAAGCAGTCATAGCGGGACTCAAAGAAGTCGGCGATCTGAACCTTGTCGAGAAACTCCGTCTCGGGACCACCATCGCGACGAATGCCCTTTTGACTCGGCGAGGAGCCAACGTGGCGTATGTTACCACTGCCGGTTTCCGAGACATACCCTTTATTCAGCGAGGTGACCGACGCAGCCATTACGATATAAGTTGGATTAAAGCCAAGCCTTTCGTGGAGAGGTGCAACTGTTTCGAAATAAGCGAGCGACTTTCTGCAAAAGGGGAGGTGATTGTTCCACTTGACGAGGCCGAGGTTCGCGAGCTGGCCCGAATGATTAAGCAGAGACCCATCGAGGCTGTGGCCGTCTGCATGCTCTTTTCCTATATTAACCCCCAACACGAGATGCGTGCGCGCGACATCATCGCAGAAGAGATTCCAGGCATACCTGTTTCTATCTCCTACGACGTCCTTCCAAAGTGGAAAGAGTACGAGCGCGCCTCAACGACAATCGCGGACGCATTTTTGAAGCCTGTCATCACGCATCACTTCAAAAGATTGCAGCAGCGGTTCAAAGAAGCCGCTATCGAAAGTGGAATTGGGGTCATCAAGTCAAATGGCGGAGAAGCAACAGTGGCGCATGCGGCAGCGACGCCCGTGCAATTGGCCTTGTCCGGACCCACCGGAGCCGTCGTTGCGACGCGGGCACTGGCACGGCTGACGGGTATTGGGAACCTCGTGACGTTCGACATGGGCGGTACCTCGACGGATTGTTCGACCGTCGTCGATGGCAGGGAGCATATCACCACGGCTTTCGAAATCGAGTGGGGCATTCCCATTCAGATCCCCATGATCGATATTCATTCGATCGGCGCAGGTGGGGGTTCGATCGCTTGGATCGACAAAGGCGGGATGCTCCGCGTCGGCCCTCAATCAGCAGCCGCGGATCCGGGCCCCGCCTGCTATGGCCGCGGCGGCAGACAGGCGACGGTCACGGACGCCAACGTCGTGCTCGGGCGTATAAACCCGAACTATTTTCTTGGAGGCCGCATGCGACTTGATCCAAACGCCGCGTTCATCGCGATCGAGTATCTCGCGAAGGCCATCAACCTGGCGCCCGATGATGCGGCTTTGGCTATCGTTCAAATCGCCAATAACAATATGTTAGGCGCTCTACGGGCTGTCCTCCTGCAACGCGGTTTTGATCCGCGCGATTTTACGCTCCTGGCCTCTGGCGGGGCAGGTCCGGTGCATACATGCGATCTCATGCGCCTCGCGTCAATTCCACGTTCGCTCGTACCCAATTCTCCAGCCCAATTTTCCGCCTTCGGCTTCATTATGACCGATGCAAGGGTAGACAAACATCGGACAGTCCAGCAGACGTCGAATTCGTTCAGTGGAGAACGAGCAACGCGAGCGATGACAAATCTTGTGCACAGCGCCATTTCGGAACTGAAAGCGCAGGGGTATGCTGATAATATCGAAATTTACCGCTCTATCGAGGCGCGATATTTCGGTCAAAATCACGAGCTCGAATTGTCGTTTCCGGCAAATGAATTCGATCGCGACAGTGTCAGGGATTTGTGGCATCGATTTCACGAGGAGCACAACAATCGGTTTGGGTTCTGTATTCCGGGAGAGATAATCGAGACGGTCAATCTGAAGGTCGTCGCGGTTTCAGTCTTGAAAAAGCCGGAGGTGAGGCAGCTCCCGAGCCAGGTTGACAAAGTCGAGCCACGAGGAAAACGCCAAGTTCGTTTCGAAAAGGGTTGGGCTGAAGTGCCGGTGTATGATCGAGACAGCTTTGGCCAAGGTTGTCGAATCATCGGACCTGCGGTAATCGAAGAAGCTGCGTCCGCAACCGTCCTTTGCCCTGACCAAGAGCTCTCGGTCGATTGTTTTGGAAATCTGCTGATATCAGCTTGAGGAATTCGCAATGGATCCAGTTACCATGAACATCCTGGAGTCGACGATGGTGTCCATCTGCCGCGAAATGGGTATCGTTTTGATGAAGACGGCCTACTCTACCATCTTTAGCGAAGCACTCGACTTTACTTGCGGGCTAGCTGACATGAGCGGCGATTTGATGGCAGTGGCTGACTATTGTCCGTCGCAAATTGGGGGCATGCCGCTCCTGGTGAAATGCTGTCTCCTGGAAATCCCGACGTCAGACATCAATGAAGGCGACGTCATCCTCCATAATGATCCTTACCGGGGCGGCCTGCATACGCCTGAGCATACCTTTTTTAAACCGATCTTTGTGGATCGGGAACTCATGGGGTTTTCCGTCGCAATTGGGCATATCCAGGAAGTTGGAGGAATGGTGCCCGGCGGCTTTTGCGGTGAAGCTACAGAGGTTTTTCATGAAGGTATCCGCGTGCCGCCGGTGAAGATCAAAAAACGGGGCGAAGACAACGTGGAAGTTTGGAAACTCCTGCTCGCAAACGTTCGAACACCACGTGTGAACTACGGAGATCTGCGTGCCCTCATTGCCGCAGTTGACCTGGGTGAATCCAGAACTGTCCAGGTTATCAGGAAATACGGGAAGGCGGTATTCAGAGAAACGATTCGTGATTTGTTGGATTATTCCGAGCGTAGGATGCGAGCCGAATTGGAAGCGATACCCGACGGTATCTATGGTTTTAAGGATTATATCGAAAGCGACGGTGTAGACGCAGATCGCACGTATGCAATTGAGGTCGAGGTCCACAAGTTCGGCGACAGCATCGTAATCGACTACGCCGGTTCATCGTCCCAGGCGAAAGGTCCGATCAATGCAACGCTCGGCGTGGCCACCTCGGCTGCTTACAATGCGGTGCTGCACATGACCGATCCCTCCATCCCGCGCAATTCCGGCTGTTTTCGACCAATTCGAGTACTAGCTCCGCCCGGAACTATCGTGAACGTAGATTATCCTGGTCCGGAAGTAGGGGGAAATACCGAAACCCATCCGCGTATTGTCGGAACGATCATGGGCGCCATGGCCAAGGCAGTCCCCAACAGGACGATGGCTGCGGAAGGCGGCACTCACTCCAATCTCGTATTTGGAGGAGTCGACGCTGAAACAGGCGACTTTTTCATCTGCTACGACATCGCGGGTGTCGGTTGGGGCGGACGTGCTTTTGCGGATGGCAATGACGCCGTGGACTCTATCAATGGCAATTGCCGCCCTACGCCGATCGAGGTCTTTGAAACACGGTTTCCTTGGCGCGTCGAGTACCTGGCGTTCGACACGGATTCCGCCGGTGCGGGAAAATTTCGCGGTGGAGTAGGCTACACGAAACAAATGATTTGCCTCAACGACGAAATCATCTGCTCGCAAATGACGGATCGGCACGTCTTTGCTCCCTGGGGTCTCCACGGTGGCAAGCAAGGGGGGCTAGGGGCGACACTGATTTTGAAGGCTGCCACCCAAGAATGGCAGAATATGCGTCAGGCGTTCGGCAAAAAATCGACGAGTCGTTACTCCAATGTACGGATCACCAAAGGAGACCGATTGCGACTTGTGAGTCCTGGCGGCGGCGGTTACGGCGAACCTAAGGATCGCCAGCGAGAGCTTATCGTCAGCGACATCAAGCAAGGATACGTGTCGTTGCTAGGCGCGGAACGGGAATACGGGTACAGCGAGGAACAGCATGAGATTCTCTGAAAACGGTCTCTACATCGAGCGCTACATAAAGTGCGGCAATTGCGGCGTGCTGATTTACGAGAAAAAAGACCAACAGATTTTAACCCACGGCGGTGTTACCTATTGTTCTCAGTGGTGCATTGATTGGAAAATCGCAAGAGAGAAAAGGCGTCGGGACGACGCGGGAGGTGAGAGGTGAATGTAAGCGAAGGCTTCAGCCTTTGCCTCCGGCTCGCGAGGAGGTGAGAGGCGAACGTAAGCGAAGGCTCCAGCCTTTGCCTCCGGCTCGCGGGAGGTTGAGAGGCGAACGTAAGCGAAGGCTCCAGCCTTTGCCTCCGGCTCGCGGGAGGTTGAGAGGCCCGAGAAGGTGAGAGGTGAACGGTGAACTCATTTCCCGTCGTGCATGCGTGCATGTAGCGCGTCAAAGAGGCGCGAAACGCTCTGCTTATTGGCAAAATTCATAATGAGTGGAGAAATTCCACCACCGTCGGTGTAGAGCGTGTAAGTGGCTCTTGTCTGATTTCCAATCGGCTCCAGTAGCCACGATCCCTCGTTGATGGTCACTCGAGTAACACCGGGTCGCGATGGAGGTCCGTCGCTATTGGCTAGTTCCCAACGCGAATGGTAAATGGTGCCGCCATCAGGGCCCTTTAGTAACTCCTCATGAAGTCTAATTGTATAGTCAAGCGATCCAACCAGTGGCGGTTTCAGCACCATGTAGCAGAGTTGAGCGTCCTGCGGAGGCAGACGTGATTCCGTCGTGTAGGGCATGAATTCCGAATATTTAGCGACGTCAGCCAATATCCCCTTAAGCGCCGAAATCGGTCCATTGAATTCCCCAATTCCGCGCACTTCCTCGATCGGTGAGCTGGAGTGGTGACGTACAAAAATCACGAGTTTGAAATTCCTGCTGACTTCCTGCCATCCGGTTGCGTGCAGATTGCCGACAACAAGGAGAATTAGAAAGACGCCACAAGTCGGCAATCGCATCACTTTTATCCACTCAAAAAATTTCATAATTGTATATTTGGACACCCGAGATCCAGACCTTTACATCTCCCGCTCCTGAAGGCTGCTCCCGGACATTCAGTTTTCTATGGAGTGTGCGGTTACACCCAAAGCGAATACGCCGGTTGTTCCTTGATCGAGCGATTGAATCTCACCCGAGTCCATCCGCGTATCCTATACTTTTTCAGTACGAGTTACGCTTAGTTTTGGGTATGCCGAAGAGGGTGGCGCTCATTCATCGCCGGAATTTGGGTTTAACCGCGTGGGATGCTTTAAGCCCAATTGATTGTAAAAATGATAAATACCATGTATACTATAACGGTCGCTGCACTAAAATCAGCCCGACTGCCCTTAAATATTTTTATAAGCTCATGTTGCCAAAACGCCTCCATACCTTCAGCAAAATTTTGGCAATTTCAGCGCTCTCTTCATGCCTGCCCGTGATCGCACAGGAAAACAGTGGGTGGCAGTACGACTCTCTTGGCTCTAGGTCAGATTCAACCAAACCAGATGCGCAACGGGTCTACGAAGTCCTGCTAAAAATGCTCGATTGCTGGAATGCCCACGACATCGAAGGACATCTACAGGCTTATTGGAAGTCACCTGAACTGCTGGTCGTGATCGATTCTGAGCAGGTCAATGGCTGGCAGCAACTGCATGATTCCTACGTTAGAGGATATCCGGATCGAAGCGCGATGGGGTTCATCGAACCCGGCCGAGTCCAAGTCAGACTGCTGAAACCGGATTTCGCACTCGCCCTTACCTGGTGGACGATCAATTTCCCGAGTTCCAAGCAGAAGGTGGTGGGAAATACTACGATGAACCTCCAAAAGTTTGACGACGGCTGGAAGATCGTAGCCTCTCACTCCAGTACCACCGAGATCTGATTCGCCTCCCGGCAGCCCGATCTCCTCAAACGGTAGACCGGACTGAAGGGCTAACAACTATGCTAACGCGGGCTGTTGCGGCGGATGGGTCGGCATCGTGAAGGCCAAGTCGACCTGAGGAGGATGGGTCGGCATCGTGAAGGCTAAATCGACCTGGGGAGGATGGGTCGGCATCGTGAAGGCTAAATCGACCTGGGGAGGATGGGTCGGCATTGTGAAGGCTAAATCAGCCTGGGGAGGATGGGTCGGCATCGTGAAGGCTAGATCGACCTGCGGGGGATGGGTCGGCATCGTAAAGGCCAAGTCGACCTGAGGCGGATGGGTTGGCATCGTGAAGGCTAGATCGACCTGCGGGGGTTGGGTCGGCATCGTAAAGGCCAAGTTGACCCCTGGGGGATGGGTCGGCATCGTAAAGGCCAAGTCGACCTGAGGGGAGGTAACAGGGAGGCTTTGTGCGGCGTTAGCACCGTCGAAAGCCATGGCAACACCGAATAGCAAGAGTAGTAGATTGTGTCTCATATGTTATAATTACCATATATATTATATATTGTGAAGACTATTCCGAAGATTAGCTACGCCTCGGTCCGCAATGTCGTTTCTTGCCACCTCGGAGGTTTTTCGGATCTCATCGCCGAAGCCTAACCCGCAAAAATCACGTCCGGCGGGCGCCGCCGGATCGTAGCGAAGAGCTGAAAACAGCGAGGTCCACCGAACGCGAGTTTTTTCTCAAATCTTCACGCGCGCCAGTCCGTGGGGTGCTCTTAAACCAAATTCCGGAATTTGGAATCGTCCTCGTCGTCGTGCTCGTCCTCGGTGCATTGGGATTCCGTGACCGCAAAGAGACCGATGGAACTAATTTGTTCTATTAGTCTGAAGGTACGACGCCGGGAGATGCCCCTACCACGGTGACGGTCAATCACCAAGGTCTCATCGATCTTCTTCAAGCTGCGGTTACAGGTCTGCAGCCGAAGACCACTTATCGACTCGTTCTCGCCGAGCACCGGTCAGCACCCTATGGTGAGCTCGAGCCACGCCGGAAAATTTCGCTGCTTATTGAAGATAAGAGTTTAAAAACAGTTTGTTTCGATTCACTTATTTCAAACCAGGCTCTTAAACAGACGCGAAGCATCTGTTTAAGAGCTTTCTAGCCCGCAATGAGCTCGCGGCTACTCCCAGCCGTGTGATTTTTGCGGGCTAGAGCGCCACTGTCGAAGATAAATTTTGGTTGGATAGGGCCTTGGCCATGGCCACCGAACAACAGCAAAACACATCCACCTGGCTGGCGCTTAAGAACCGGGTCTTTGTCGGGCTGTGGATAGCCAGCCTTGTCTCTGGCTGTTGCGTCTCCGCTCACGACACGGCGGCGACATGGCTTATGAACTCGCTGGGCGCTTCGCCATTGCTTTTATCGCTGATGGCCACAAGTGCTTCGCTGCCGTTTTTTCTTTTCACCTTACCTGCCGGAGCAATCGCTGATTTGGTCAACCGGCAGAAGCTTTTTATTGGGACCTATCTCTGGCTAGCTTTCGCGGCAGGGCTGCTTGCGGTTTGCACCGGGCTGCATCTGATTCACCCGTATGGTATACTAGCATCGGTTTTTTTTCTGGGGATCGGCTTCGCCTTTAACGCTCCTGTTTGGGCTGCGATCGTTCCCGAAGTTGTCCGAAAAGAAGAACTCGCATCAGCGATCACCCTGGGCGGCGTGCAGATGAACATGGGCGGAATCGTTGGCCCGGCAATCGGCGGATTCCTTCTGCCAGTCGCCGGCCCGACGACGCTCTTTTCTCTCAATGCTCTTGCATTTCTCTTCGCGGCCTTGACGATTTCGCGACTCTATCGTGAGCAGCGGCAGCCTCAGCCACACTTAGAAAACTTCCTGGAGTCACTTGCGAGCGCGGCGCGGTACGTTCGCTACACGCCGGGATTGCAGGTCATCCTGACCCGAGATTTATTGTTCGGCCTTTTCATTGCGGTTGTGCCGGCATTAGTACCAGTGGTCGCACTTCGGCATTTGCGGCTCGAAGCGAGTCAGCTCGGGTTAGTGTTCACCAGCTTGGGAATAGGCTCGCTTCTGGGAGCGACTTTGGTGCTGCCTTACGCTCGCAGGAAAGCCACACCGAATATGCTGACGATTCTGGCCAGCGTCATTCTCGTATCCGTTTTCGTACTCATGGCCATCGTTCCAAATCTCTGGATCTTTCTACCGGTGGCGGCCTTGGCCGGCATAAGTTGGACCGTATCAGCATCGGAACTTTGGATAGCAGGCCAGCGGGCAATGCCTGATTGGGCGCGGGGGCGGATGAACGCAGTACACATGGTGTCGTCACAAGGCGGGGTTGCGCTTGGCGGTATCCTTTGGGGCTGGTCAGCGACTGCTCTCGGGCTCGGTAATACGCTGATGGGTGGTGCGATTCTCCTGACAGCCAGCCTGGTGTTGGCCATCCCGCTCTCTATCAACTTCGCGCAATCCCTCAACCTTGATCCAGCGCCGTTAGAGACGGCGCACGATTTTCCATTGGCGCCGAAGCCCGATGACGGGCCCGTCACGGTCACTGTGGAATCCATCATTCGTCCGGAAGAC
>DASZGG010000167.1:0-4502 GCA_035939025.1 Chthoniobacterales bacterium
CTGCCTTTTCATCCGCCGAATAAATGGCGCAACGACCGGAGCAAATGGCTCGTGAAATCGTCACTTTCACTGTGCTGTTCCCGGGAATTGCCGGATTCCCCGAGTTGTCGACCCTCGTGCACCGGACAGGATTGAGCAGGAACAATCGATTGAGGCAGCATTATCTCGTAAGAATCCCCCGCCGCGGCGCAAGCGTCTGTGGCCAAACGATTTGATATTGAGCAAAGACGGACGCGCACCAACGGCTCAGGCGCGGTAAACAAGCCATCCGGGTATTTTTGCCGAGAGGCTTTCTCCATCACTCGCACCCAAATGGGAAGTGCTAATGTCCCACCGTACCCGTGTTCCTGGATCGTTTGCGGCTGATCAAATCCAACCCAGACACCGCAAGTCAGCGAGTTGGTGAAACCAACGAACCATGCATCCTTATATTCGTCAGTTGTCCCCGTCTTTCCCGCGGCATAGCGGGCGAGGCCGAGCGTTTTTGCTGACGCAGCAGTGCCGCGTTCAATGACACCACGCAGGGTTTGGGCAATCATCCATGCGACCGCTGGAGAAATGGCCTGATTCCTGCCTGGACGGGCTTGGTAGATGATCTTGCCGTCGGCGTCATCGATGCGTTCGATCAGGTAAGGTTCCTTCCGTTGACCTTGAGCGGCAAAGACCGCATAGGCGGCAGTGACATCTTTCAAGTCCGACTCGAACGCCCCTAGATAGGTTGCCGGCAAGCTAGGAATCTTGCGAGCGAATCCGGTCGATTGCCCGGTCGCGATCACGCGATCGAGCGTCGCAAGCTCACCAACCCGGATCGTCATCATGTTTCTTGAGAAAATCAGACCGTTACGCGCAGGTAAAATTCCACGGTTTTCACGATCAGAGTTGCTCGGATGCCAATTCGGAGCTGCCGGTAACTCTCCGTGCTGCAGCGGACCGTCATCGATCCCCGTGCCCGGCATCATGCCCCGCGCATACGCTGCTGCGTAGACAAACGGTTTGAAAGTTGAACCTACCTGCCGGTAAGCCTGGACAGCACGATTGAACTTGCTGTCACGATAGTCTCGTCCGCCGACGAACGCGCGAATTGCGCCTGTCCGATTATCGATCGCGACCACAGCGCCTTGGAGGTAAGCGGTCTCTTCTTCGGCCGCCCGCGACTGGCTGCTAAAGCCACTTTTCTTCGGATGTTTGTAATCGGGTTTGTTCTCTACCTGAGTTAACCAATCATCGACTGCTTGTTCAGCCGTCCTCTGGAGCTCCGGATCAAGTGAGGTGTAGATACGCAATCCGCCGTCGTCGATGTCATCCTGGCTCACGAGCCCCTGCAACTCCCGGTAGACCGCGTCCATCGCATAGTTCTCCTGCGGCGTAGAAGCACGCCGGTTCGCCACCCGCACCAATGCTTTCTTTGCAGCGTCCGCTTCAGAAGACGAGATCATTTTCAACTCGGCCATGCGATCGAGTACCTCATCTCGTTGATCAAGCGCGCCTTTGAGGTTGGTAAAGGGCGAGTAACGGTTCGGGCTGCGAATCAGTCCTGCGAGTAGTGCCGCTTCAGACAAAGTCAAATCAGCCGAGGACTTTCCGAAGTAGGCTTGGCTGGCAGTCTCCAGGCCATATAAGCCCGAGCCGAAGTAGATCCTGTCTGTGTAGAATCCCAAAATCTGATTCTTCGAATAGGAGGACTCGATTCGGCAGGCGACAAAGGCTTCCAGAATCTTCCGGCTTAAATCTCGTCCACCGAGTGTGAAGCTGTTGCGAGCCAGCTGTTGAGTGATCGTACTACCCCCTTCCCGGACTCCGAGATGCACAAGGTTACGCATCAGCGCCCGGACGATTCCCACGGGATCAATTCCGTGATGTTGGAAAAAACGCGAGTCTTCGCGCGCGAGCAGGGCCTTTGTGAACAACGGTGATACCTTCTCAGCCAGTATTCTGTTCTCTCCGAAGAGCCGGCTATACACTTTCCCATCCATGTCGTAGACCAATGATCGTTCCGGGATCTTGCCAACGTCCTTCAGATCAAATGTCAGCGACCATAAAAAATAAAAGGTCCCCAGGATAAAAAAACAGATTGCAGCTGAGAGCCCTAAACCGATGCTAAGCCGGACAGGAAAGTGGCCCTTTTTCATCAAAGATTGAGGACGGGGCCCAGCCATAATGACTAACCTTCCAACAGGTCCGGCCGCCGTTCCTGCGTTTTCCGGAGGGCCTGAGTTTCTCGCCAGTCACGAATTGCGCGGTGGTTGCCGGAGAGCAAGATGTCCGGAACTTTCCAACCGCGGAAATCCGACGGCCGAGTGTACTGCGGGTATTCCAACAACCTGGAGGAAAATGATTCGTCCAGGGCGGATGCCCCCTCTCCGAGGACGCCCGGGATCAAGCGAGCTACCGCGTCGACAACTACCGCGGCGGCGATCGCACCATTGGATAGCACGTAATCACCGATCGAGAGCTCATCGTCTACCAGATGCTCACTAACTCGGTGATCGATTCCCTCGTAATGGCCGCAAACGAAGATGAGATGTTCCTTCCGGCTCAGTTCCCAAGCGATCTCTTGAGTAAACCGTCGACCGCCGGGTGCCATAAGAATCACGTGCGATCGCTCTGTCCTGATCGACTCCACGGCGGCAAAGATAGGTTCCGGTTTCATTACCATTCCAGGACCACCGCCGTACGGTGGCTCATCGGTTACATGATGTTTGTCGGTCGACCAGTCCCGTATATTCAGGCACCGAACCTGAATCAGCAGATTTTCTTGAGCCTTCTTCAAAATACTATCGGCGAAAGCCCCTGCGCACAGCTTCGGAAAGAGCGTAAGGATGTCAAAAGAGGTCATGCATGTTGCTCGTTCCTGGTTTCTCATTTCTCGGCAGCGACGGGAGAACCCTCGGACGGATGGCCCCGCTGCGCAAATACACAACAATCGCTACCTCTTGCCATACCCAAATGAGACGCAAAAACGAAAAAGAGTATAGGAGCTAGGAGATGAATCTATGCGAAGGTTGTAAAGGCTGACAACAGAGCCAGACAAATGCAGATAAGATTACGAAGCGTACCGCTAAAAAAAGTAGAACTATTAAGGCTTGGCCGCCGCATTCGGCGCGCACGAAAGCTTTGGGGTTTAAGCGATGCAGTTTTAGCGGCAGAATGCGGGTTGGATAAGGATTGCTACAGCCAAATCGAGTGCGGCGCCCATGACGTGCTCTTTTCTGAGCTGTGCGAAATCTGCGAGGTTCTGCGCTGTGATATCGCAGCGATGACTCAAGGCATTCCTGGAGTTATCCAGTCTTGATCGGTCGGTGTTACCCAGTTCAGCTCCGAAACTTGTTTGGCGTGGAGTCGGGGCGACACGATTTGAACGTGCGACCTCCTGCTCCCAAAGCAGGCGCTCTACCAAGCTAAGCTACGCCCCGTCTTCCGCAGAGGCGCCAATATTAGCGCACAATGATCAAATGCCTAATGATTTTTTACCTATTCGGCCCGGCGTGCTGAACTGCCCTGTAATTTCCGTTTTCTGTGGCTTCAAAAAATCCCGCTGGCGAAAGTCCGACGTCTGCGTTTGAATCTCCGATCAATGGAGTCGTCGAACGAGTACCTTATCGTTTCTGCATCTCTTCGTTTGAATAGCCGTAGTCGGGTGATGGCACACTATCTGGTCGACTGCTACCGAAGGGAGGGTGTGCCGTCGCGAGTCATTGATTTGCGCGAATGCCCTTTACCCTTTTGCGACGGAGAAGCCGCATACAGCCATCCGGCTGTTCTGGGTCTTTCGAAAACGATCTCCGAGGCCCGCGTGGTAATCCTCGCCACTCCCATCTATAACTTCGACGCCAGCTCAGCGTTGAAAAACCTGATCGAACTGACGGGCGAGTCCTGGGATGACAAGATCGTCGGATTTTTGTGTGCCGCCGGTGGGTCGCTCAGTTACATGTCCGTCATGAGTCTGGCCAATAGTCTCATGCTGGATTTTCGTTGTCTGATTATTCCGCGCTTCGTTTTCGCAACCGGAGACGACTTTGAGGATTTGCAGCTGAGTTCCACCGAATTGCGGGAGCGGATCCAGCAACTGGCCGCGGCTTCGATCAAGATTCGCAACGACTGAGGCTGGGTTCGCGGTTTCATTCCGAGTTAGCCTGGTTGTTGCTCGGCAATTCATCGTGGCATGGGCGTCCCGCCCGTGATTTTGTTTCATGCACAGGGCGAGGACACCATGTCAGGAGTCAGGATCGGGAGCCTGCGGCTGCAAAACAAAGAATGCGTGGCATTGATCGGCACGTAAAGACTTTGAATCCTTAGCGCCCATCGCTTCCTGAAACTCCTGAATTCTGGCTCCTGGCTCCTGACTCCTGACTCCTGACTCAGCGCTTTCATTATTCCTGCTTGAAAGTACCGAATCGACGTCGCATCTTGCGCTTCTTCAACGTCGGGCCGTAGCACAGCTTGGTAGTGCGCTTGAATGGGGTTCAAGAGGTCGTGGGTTCGAATCCCGCCGGCCCGACCAT
>DASZGG010000168.1:0-6067 GCA_035939025.1 Chthoniobacterales bacterium
ACTTCTTACGGTAGGCTTCCGTCCATTCTTGCCGAGCCTCGTCCCAAGAAAGCTTGCGGCCTTTTTCGCCTTCGACCCACTTGTACTTCCGGATCTCTTCTTTGATAAGATAGGTGATCCGGTAGAACGGATCGGAATAAACTATGGGCGGGATCGGAACGTGTTCTTCAGTCTCCAAAATTTGGCGCATAACAGTTCAATAAACCACAGCTTGATAATCTTCGGCAAAACAAAGCGCTGACTTCTTTCCAGCGATTGTTCGCGTGGCGTCTTTTGCCAGCAGATTGGCGCGATTGGCGAATGACTTTGTCGCTGACCCTGCTATTCGTCATCGACATGGACTCGTTGAAGACAGCGGCTATGGTCTGATCATGATCTCTCGCTTCCGGGTCTCCAGTCTCCTACCGCGAAAGCTCGAAGAACTCGGGCTTTCGCTGCCCACGGTACTACGGCAAGCGAACCTGCCGCTCGGGTTGTTTAGTAAGGAGAAAATCCTGGTAACGACCGAGGAACTGTTCGCTCTTTATCGCGGGATTGCCGAAGTGAGTCGTGACCCCGCGATCGGGCTGAAACTCGGAAGCGAACAACGACTTGAGCGCTATAGTCCGGTGGCAATTGCAGCTCTCTATACCCGATCTTTCCGCGATGCGGTCCAGCGCATGGCGCGGTACAAACAGTTGACTTGTCCGGAAGAGATTCGCGTCGTTTCCGAAGGAGATCGATGTGCGGTACGGTTCCAATGGTTGTTGGCTCGTGAGTCCGAGCCGGCTGTATTGATTGATGTCTGTTTTGCCTGGATCCTGGCTATTGGCCGCCGCGGAACCGGCGGTCCGCTAACGCCTCTCCGGCTGGAGCTGATACGCTCACCTGCGCACCGGGAAATTCTCGAAGAACACTTTGGCTGTCGCGTCCATTTTCGAGCTGCGAACAATGACCTGATATTTCGCAAGAGTGATCTGGACCGGCCGTTTGTGACCCACAACGCTGAACTACTTGCGATGTTGGCTCCCCAATTGGAAGCAGAGCTGGCCGATCAGCGGTTACGACAAACCGTTCAGGATAAGGTCAAACAGACCCTTAAACGTCTCCTTGCCGGACAGCGACCCACGATCCAGGAAGTGTCGCAGGAATTGAATTTAAGCGCCAGAACCCTGCAACGGCGTCTGACCGAGGTGGGTGTAACCTTTCAACAGGTTCTGGAAGAAGCGCGCCGGGAACTCGCTCACCACTACCTCCTGCAATCTTCATTGGAATTAAACGAGACCGCTTACCTGCTGGGTTACGAAAGCGCCAATTCCTTCTTCCGCGCTTTCCACCACTGGGAAGGCACCTCGCCGGGCCAATGGCGAGCCGTTCAACGACGCGCCAACGGGAAATCTCGGGTCTCGCAGGTTCCGCAAATTTATTGATAACAGGGGCGTGGCAATTTAAGAAGTCAGAAGTTGCAGGAGTTCAGGAGTTGCAGAATGGGACGCCGGCTTTCCGGTCCGGGGAGGGGTGATTCATACGCTTCCATGCGATAGAGAATTCGACTTGGCTAGCAGTCGATTCGCCGGGATTTGTTCCCGGCCATAGGTGTCTGCCTCCTGAACTCCTGATTTCTTGACTTCCTGGCCCGCAATGAGCTCGTCGCTTCGACTTTCGCGTGATTTTTGCGGGTTAGTGCTGCAGCAATGCCATCATGTCCGGTGCATAACGGTCCCCAGCCACCTTCACTTGCTGGAAACGAGCCTCGGTCTCCTTGAGATCCTGTTTTGTGATCTGCACTGATAAAGCACCCATGTTGTCCTCTAGGTAACGGAGCCGCTTTGTACCAGGGATCGGAATCATGTCATTCCCCTGAGCCAAGACCCAGGCAAGGGCAAATTGGGCCGGTGTACAGTCTTTCTTGGCTGCCAGATCTCTTACGATTTCAGCTAATCCCAAATTGGCCTGCAAGGCTTCTTCAGCGAAACGCGGATTCGTCCGCCGCCAATCGGTCGGATCAAGATCCGAAACTTTTTGGATCGCACCGGTCAAGAAACCGCGGCCGAGCGGGCTGTACGGAACCAAGGCGATACCGAGTTCGCGGCAGGTAGCAACAACACCGTTTGTTTCTACATCGCGGGTCCAAAGCGAATACTCGCTCTGGAGCGCGGCAATTGGATGCACCTTGGCGGCTCGGCGTAACGTTTCCGGGCCAGCTTCGGATAAACCCAGTGCGCGCACTTTACCGGCGGAAACCAATTCAGCCATTGCGCCGACGGTTTCTTCAATTGGAACTTTAGGGTCCACTCGATGCTGATAGAACAAGTCGATAACCTCGATGCCGAGCCGGTCCAAGCTCGCATCACACGCACGCTTGACATTAGCCGGTGTGCTATCCGGTGTACGAGTCTGGTTGGCCTGATCGATCTTGAATCCGAACTTGGTTGCTACGACAACGCTGTCACGGGAGATCTCACGGAGAAAACGTCCAAGCAATTGTTCGTTAGTGTAAGGCCCATAGACCTCGGCTGTATCAAAGAAGTTACCACCGAGTTCGACGTAGCGGCGAAGGACCCGGAGAGATTCGGCTTCGTCGGTTGGCCCGTAAGCCCAGGTCATGCCCATACAGCCTAACCCAAGGGCTGAAACGGTGATATCGGAATGACCCAGCCGCCGGAGAGAATTAGATTGGTGTACCATAGTCAGTTAGGAACGATTTTGTGATGTTGTTTCAGGTTGACGATAGCAAACCGCTGAGCCGGGTGCATTCGCCATTCACGCCATTCTAGTTGCAAAGCGCGCCAAGGCTGGCTTTTGGGGGTAGACTCCTGTCCAGGAAGCGCTTCTGAAAAGGGCTGACAAGACGGCCCTTGCTGGATGAATCGTGCCTTTCACGGCGCGCGTTAGTCAGCCGGATATGTTCGAGGAGACCTTGCCTCCGCTCAAAATTCAGACTCGGGATAAGCGGGAGAGGGTCTCGGCCCAATGGCCGAGGATCTCCGGGATCGTGTCGAGACCATCTGGTCGAACATCCGAATGGGCGCGAGAGCTGCTCGGATGCAGGAGGCCCTTCCCGGCAAGGTCCTGCGCGAGCGTCCAAACAAAGGGATCATTCGTCCTTGAAAGTCGAAAACCGACAATTGTATTGTCCTGCTATGCCTGACCCGTTTCTCTCGGAAATTAGGCGGTATGGTACAGATTTTTTCAAAGATTCCGCCCAACTTGAGCAGTTTGTTTTTAAGAAGTTGGACGATGATTTCCGGTTTAGCGTCTTGGAACGTGTTGCGGTATTTGCCCCGAGCCATCTGGATAGCTCTCCCTACGCCTACGAGATTGACCACCTACTGCACTATCGAGAAAAGGGCATTGATTATCTCACTTTGATAGAGTGCAAAATCCTTCCCGTCGAACCGAAGAATACTCAATGGCTTGCGCATTACGAAGGCGGACCGAAGGACGTCAAAGCACAAGTTCTAAACCAAGCTAGCGCTCTTAAATCCTACCTCCAGCCGATTCCCAAGGCTACCGAGTTAAGGATGAACTGCTTAGTGTTCAGCCTAAAAATCGGGGAAGATATCGAAATAGTCGAACAGCTGCCAGATGGCTATGAGGTAAGGTTGTGCGGGGTGCAAAAATTTACAGCCTATCTGGATGATTTGAAGAAAAGAATCGCCAGCGGAGATTGCACTCTCGTTAAAGTAAACCAATCCGAAGTTCTCGGGCTTTTGCGTCTCGGAGCGCCCGTCAAATCATTGGGACATCCTGAGATTGCGAATGCACTCCGCTACGTGGAAAGATGCCGAAGGCGCCTGGATTCCGAGTTACGTAATCAGTTTTCTCCAACCACAAATCGGTGGGCTATCAATGGAACTGCGGGAATGGGCAAGAGCGTATTGTTAGCCTACAGCGCCTGCGTGCTGGCGTCGGATCGCGAACTGGTCGCATCGAAGACAGGCTATCAGCTCAGGTCTTTCAAAGACAAGGCCGCGCAGTGTGCAATCCCGCCGTTGGAAAAGCGTCGTATGGTTATCTATTCGATGCGGAGAAAGCAGCTCGAGGTGTTGGAAAAACTTTACCAAGATTTTCAAAACCAGTTTCGTGATGCCGACAACGAGGAGGTCCGAATGATTAAGCCGACATTTAGAGTTTGGTCGGATCGTGAGGCGATTCCCGAAGAAACTAACCTTTTGCTGATTGACGAGTCCCACGACCTTCCGCTGCACGGCCAAAAGAAACTTGCAGAATGGCACGGAGCGGAACGATATCTTGTTGTCGCGGTAGATCGGCACCAGAAGCTGCGATTGGCCGGACCGGCGGCCAAAATCCTGGAGGGATTGGACTTTTCTGGTCGCACGCGGCGCCTGCGAAGAATCTACCGCAATCCCACGCCCATCTATATGGCTGGATTGGGTATCATGTTTCGTTGGTTCAGCGATGATAGCGGTCCGAAAGTAATTCCATCAATTGACGAGCTTAAAGACGAATTTGGCCTGGACGTGTTCAATAACCCAGCAAAAAGCGGCGACCTCCACCTTAAAATCCGGGATGATTCTCATCCTGCAAATAGCTGGACTAACACAGTTGGAGAATTCAAATCAGCGTCTGTGGCTTATTCTCGGTTGGAAGGTATGGGCTTAAGAAGGGATGAGATTCTTTGGGTTCGGTTTTGCAAAGAGGATCCAGAATTCAGCTACGAAATGCTCTCACAATTTACATATCACAATCTCCACTCCGGAGAGGGCCCTGACCTCGTTGATAAATACATTAAAGGACAGGATTTTTTTATAGTTGTTATCGAGGGATTTTCTGATTTGATTAACAAGGGAATCGACAAGGCAGATCAACAACCAGCCAAGCCTGAAGAACGGGCTATGTGGAGTCTTCGGCGAGAGATTTACCTTTGCTGTAGCCGAGCGACCGGGTTTCTTTACTTTATTCACAATGTTCCGCAGACCGATCCGCAAAAATTCTTTCGGCGTGAGCTAACAGCTTTGGTAGGGCAGCTTTCGACGCCTAGAGGCGGTCTGTCTTCCTCGGGAAACAGATGGGAGGTAGTGATAAAGAAGTCCTCGTTGACGCGCACAATGGCGAATTTTCTCGAGTGGCCGATTGAGAGTAAGCCGCCGGTACCACCGGCACGGATGGAAAGTAAGCCGTCGGTACCACTGGCATCGATGAAAAGTAAACTGCCAGTGCCAACGGTACCGATGAAAAGTAAACCATCGGTACCACTGGCGCCGATCGAAAGTAAGCTACCGGTTCCAAAAGCCCCAATTCGTCCGAGCGTGTCTCAGATTCCCTTGCAGAAAGCACTTTTGGTCACGCCTACTAGTTTGGCGAGGCATGTTGGGATGAAGCCATATGAGATAATCGAAATGCTCACGGAGAGTAGAAGAGACTCGCCTGGCATTAATGACAGAATATCTATGGAGGATCTTGAATGGCTTGCAAAAGAAATCGATTTTGGTGCGGAAACGCTAGAAACCTTGGAAAGCGACTAGTGCAATAGGTCAGTAACTAGTTTTGTGTTATGTCGTATACCGACGGACATGAGTTTAGGCAGGGTTGGGTTGGCGCCTCGTGAGCGGCGAAAGTTGAAATCGCAGATTGGTCCAGCCGCTATTAATTTTAACCTCGGGCAACCGACCGCCATGTATGACGCTCATCATTGGTGGCTCACGGCGCTTGGCAGAGCACGGGCTCCGACAAGCCCCATGCTTGACACCAACGACCGATTTTCACATCCTCGCGCCGTGGAGAAGTTGATTGGGGCTGGTCTCGATGGCAAACGTCCGCGACGCCCGAAAATCGATTTCGGTCAAAACACGGATCGACGAAAACTGTCGTGACAGAAGTATATGACTTTGTCGCCATCGGGGCGGGACCGGCGGGCGAAAGTGCGGCGGAACTGGCCGCCTTCTACGGGTATCGCTCGGTCGTCATCGAGAAAAACCGGCCTGGTGGGACGGTGACGACCACCGGTGGCGCACCGACGAAAACGCTCCGCGAAGCAGCACTCTACCTGACCGGGTTCCGGGACCGTGATATCTACGGTCTCCACATGGCCACCGTGCCAGAAATCGTTTTGCCCATCATCAGG
>DASZGG010000169.1:0-5430 GCA_035939025.1 Chthoniobacterales bacterium
AAGAGAATCCGGGCTCCTCGCTTCTATTTCTGACTATCACGTCTTTCACAAGTTCAAGCCGGGGGGACGCGCACAGGCTGCGAACATCTATCTGGATGCAGTACAACTGGCGCTCGATGCCGGGATCCGGCCGAGACTCCATCTGGAAGACGCTTCCCGGGCAGCAACTGATTTTATCCGATATTTTATTGAGGCTGTTCTCGGAAAGGCGGCTGGTTACTCCGACACGCTGCGACCGAAATTTCGGATTTGCGACACTCTAGGTCTAGCACTTCCCGATGACGATGTTCCGCTCCCGCGAGGACTACCAAAACTATTCCAAGCCCTGCGGGCCACAGGTCTGGAACCCTCTGACCTTGAATTTCATCCTCACAATGACACCGGGCTCATCGTCGCGAACTGTCTCGCAGCCGTCAGGCACGGGTGTTCGGTCATAAACGGGACCTGCCTCGGCAAGGGAGAACGAACAGGGAATGCGCCCTTGGAAATGATCCTATTGCACTTGATTGGAATGGGCTACTACGCCCACCGCCAACCGGATTTCACCGCTCTCAACGACCTCGGACGCTTGTACGCCGAAATGGGGCAACCTGTAGCAGACAAATATCCGCTTTACGGACGCGATGCTCATCGCACCCGGGCGGGCATACATGCGGACGGATTGAACAAATTCTGGTGGATGTATGCGCCCTTTGACGTGCCTCGGTTGATCGGCCGGCCACTAGAAGTCTCGCTGACCAAGGACTCAGGAATCGCCGGCTTGACCTTCGTTGCCCGCCAGCATCTTCATCGGGAGTTCCGTAAAGAAGATTCCAGAATCCAGGCGGCTCACGAGTGGATGCTCCGCCAATTTGACGAAGGACGCCAGACCGCCATCGAGTGGGAAGAAATTGCGCATTTATTCAAAGGTTGAAATCCGAATTTGAAACCGCAGATTTCGCAGATTAAAGGAGAAGGGCAGGCGGGTCTTTTCCGATCACATTTTTTGTTCCGGATGCATCCTTGCGGCGAAATACGCCAACTCCTTGACCTCAGTCATCTGTGAAATCTGTGGTTTACCTCTTAATTTCGGTATTGGCGTGATTTTTGCAGGTTAGTTAGCGCCCAAACTTGACCGTCAGCTTGGCGACGCCCATCGAATGTTCCTCGATCTGCTTTGCCATCTTTTCCGGCGGGGTTTCCGAACCTGAAGAGAGCTTCTCAACATTGAGCGCGTAAACCCTCACGAGATATCGATGAGTTGTCCCGACCGGGGGACAAGGCCCTCCATATCCCAAATCGCCATAGTCATTCCGACATTGAACGCTGCCAGGCGGTGTCGATCCCTTGCCGCCCGCGCCAGCAGGCAATTCAAACACTGTCCCGGGGATATTAAACATGACCCAATGCCACCATCCCGCACCGGTCGGTGCATCGGGATCAAAAATA
The DNA here is from genome assembly GCA_035939025.1 of Chthoniobacterales bacterium. Taxonomy (GTDB): domain Bacteria; phylum Verrucomicrobiota; class Verrucomicrobiia; order Chthoniobacterales; family JAFAMB01; genus JAFAMB01. The sequence goes on from DASZGG010000169.1 coordinate 1,429, forward strand.
GTGATCGCAAAGCTCCTTGTGCCACTCGGCGCTCCAGACCAATGAAACTCAGGAGAAACATTCGCTCCGCGGCATCCCGACCCATTGAACAAATTTTCTTGAGGCACGCTTCCGCCTTCGTGCCACGCCGCGCTTATGAGACGGAACCCTCCTCCTCCAGCGAGCGCGGCTGCGCCGAAGGTAACACAAGAACCGAGGGCAAAAACCAGTGCTTTCACGGCATATCAATCTTTTACCTGAGATCGTACTTTGTTGCGATCGGTGTAGGAGATAAACTCCAAAAGCGATCCATCCGGGTCCCGAAAGTAGATTGAGGTTCCGTCGCCGCGCGCCCCGAAACGTTGCACCGGCCCAAGTTCAATCTTGACGTCGTGCATTTTCAGGTGTTCTACCGCCCGGCTAATTGGTCCGGACCATTCAAAACAGAGATCGCTCCCTCCCGGCGGGACCGCAATCCTTGCCAACGGCTCCGGTTTCACGCCCGGTCCATGCAGATTGAGCTGGGCATTTGCAAATCTGTAAGCCCAACGTCCGTTCTTTTCCACCAGCTCTGCTCCAACCACATCTCGGTAAAAGTTGTTGGACCTTTCCCAGTCCGACACGTGGACTACGCAATGATCAAATTTAGTTGGTAGACTCACAGGAAAAAGATACCCACAACTCGATCAGGGGCAAAGTCCGGGCGACGCAATTGCGTTCAACGTTTAGCGTTCAGCGGGCGCACTCTGAACGCCAAACGCCAAACGCCATTACTCCGAAGAACGAATCTCACCCGTTTTCGATAGCAATATCGAAACCCAGCGCGTTGAGTCGAAGTTCGATAAGACGATTACAAGAATCACTGTTAGCGGGACGCAGAGAAACGCCCCAACAATCCCCCAGAGCGAGCCCCAAATAATCAAGGCGATGATCACGGTTAATGGACTCAGATTGAGCGATTCCCCCATGACATTCGGTTCGACAACGTTTCCCATAAGCTGAGCGATCGCGGTGATGCCGATACCGATGATCAGAAATTGACCAAGATTGTCGAATTGTACTGCTGCAAGCAGTGTCGGAAGAAGCGTCGCCACGATGACCCCAATGGTCGGTATGAAATGTAATATGAAGATGAGAAGAGCCCAGAATTCTGCAAAGTCCAACCCGACGATCCGCATCAAAATGTAGGCTAGCACTGCGCTTGTGAAACTCACGGCTGTCTTCACTCCAAGGTAGGTATGAATGTCACGATCAATTCGGCGCATGATTCGAATAGCGTTTTTTCGGCGTTCGGGATCAGGAAACAGCGCCTGAACCTTGATCGGAAAGAAGCGCCGTTCGAGCATGATAAACAGGCCGTAGATCAAGACGAGTGTGACGTCCTCCAGGACGCCGGCCACTGCTTTCGCAACGGCGGTGAATACCGACCGGAGATCAACAGTTTTCACCAGTTGCCGAAGTTCCGGCGGTTCCTCTATGCCAACTCTGGAGAAGATCTCACCCTGCAATTGCTGTAAGCGAGCCTGGTATTTTGGTGCTGCAGCAGCAACATGAAACGCGTTCTGCGCAACGATTTCAATGAGCGCAAACCCGAGCCCGAAGATAATCCCAAAAGCCAGGATCACAGAAAGCACAGCAGGCACCGGATGGTCCGCAATTCGAACCCTTCGGATCAGCCGACTAACTATATCGACCAGATAGACTGCCAGCACAGCCATCACCAAAGGAACAAAAAAGTGTTCCCCTATGCTGAGTACGTAAAACGTGGAAATAACAATTCCAAAAGTCAGGGCAACAGAAAGGAGACTACGATGGTAATTTAAGCGGGGAGCGCGTTGGTTCGTCGTCATAAGGTTGGGATTGGGACATGCAGGGGCGGTCCAAGCCGCCCGGACTTCGCGCCTTGGTCTGTCTTTGTGGCGTTCGGATTGGCGATCTGCTGGTGTCTCCAGGAAACTGTTTCCCCTTCAAACCACAACTGGCACCCGTTGACCCCTCTTCGCGCTTTCGATAGCTCCAAGCACCATGGCCAGGCTATGGATATTGTCGGCACTGCGCGTCTCCGCCGGTACCCCCTCGGTAACTTCCCGGAGAAATTGCGCCATCACACTAAGGTGCCCGCGAGTTTCGTTGGGATCCGGCTCCTCTGAAGGAACAAAAGACTCTGTTTCGTAGAACATCCCATTCGGCTTCTTCACGTATTCGCCTCGGATGTCCTCAAGACCGTCCCAAATGATCGTTCCTTTCGTCCCGATGATACGCCAAGCCGAGTCCCAAGAGGTCCGCAACCCTTCGGAACACCAACTCCCTCGAAACGTGAACCTGATTCCGCCATTCATTCGAAAGATCGCGTGAGCGGACGCGCCGTGCTGCCACCAGGACCCTTTCGGATTCCACTCTTCGCAATAGACCGACTCCGCGTTGGCGCCGGTCAGGCAGCGCACCGCGTCAAACGGATGAATGGCCATATCGATTAGCAGAACATGGTCCATTTTCTCCCGAAACCCGCCGAAATGAGCGGGGACGAAAAAGTCAATATTCACGGTGGTAATTTCCCCGATAAGGCCCTGGCTCAAGAGGCGCCGAATTTTACGGAGGCCGGGATTAAATCGCCGGTTCTGTATGACCACGTGAGCGAGGTTATTCTTTTTCGCAAGATCGACCAGACACTGGGCGTCATCGAGGTTTGTCGCGAGCGGCTTTTCCTCGAGCACGTGCAATCCGTTGACGAGCGCTTTTCGATCAATTTCAGCATGTGCCGCCGGAATGGTACAATCGAAAAGCATCTCTGCCCGGACCGTGTCAATCGCCTCATCCAAATTGGAAAAGAACGGACCATCCAATTGGAATTCTGCGGCCCGCAAACGCGCGAGTTCCGGATCTAAATCGACCAGTGCGGAGATCTGGATTCCAAGTTCCTTTGCGCTTCGAATCCACTCGGCACTCATTGCGCCGCAACCGACCAGGATAGCTTCAAGTTTCCTCGACATGGGTATTTATTTCACAGATCCGGCGGAAGCGAGCCTAAATTCTGCGCGTGAAATGACCGTCTCGCCCATGATCTGGGTCCATGCACTGGCGGGACGCCCATGTCCCGGTGCTAAATTCAGGCTCGTCTCCGCAGGATCTGTGAAACTAATATGCAGGGGATTCTGACTTTTTCATCATCCCAATGAACGACCGGCTCTATGGCTTAGGCTACCTCCGTCTTTCGGATGCGTTGAGGGTTGAAGCCTGCAATGCAGGGCTCTTTGTATCGCCGGCTCAAGGCATTCATCATGGACGGGTGATTGATTCCTACGAACTCATCCTGGCCCGAACCGGTACGCTCGTGTTAAGCGAGGAGACCACCGTTTTTGCGCTTGAACAGGGTGACACGCTCATCCTCTGGCCGGGACGTTTTCATCGTGGCGTTGCGCCCTACGCCCCGAATACTTCGTTCTATTGGGTCCATTTTTTCCTTCGGGCCGATGCGCTCGAAACGGGCGTCGAAGGGTCAATGATTCCGCAGCATTGTCGGCTGCCGGAACCGCTTCGTTTGACGGAATTGTTCCTTCGATTTTTGGATGATCAGGAGCGAAACCGGCTTGAAAAGTATTACGCTTCAACGTTGGTAAGGTTGATGTTGCTAGAGATTGCCCTGCAATACAACCCGAACTTTTCTGCGGCGACGCAATCGCAAAACCTGGCCATTCAGGCTCAGACACTCATCACCCGGGACTTTCGTGAGACGCTCTCCACCTCGCTGATAGCACGGAAACTCCATTGCAACCCGGATTATCTCGGGCGGATCTACCGACAGACGTACGGGTGCAACCCCACGGAAGGGATCCATCGCGCCAGGATGAAACACGCCAAGAACCTGCTACTGCTTACATCGATGAACGTCAACGAAATCGCCTTGGCCTGCGGTTACGAGGATTCCGACTATTTTAGAAAAGTTTTCAGGCGTTTCTTCGATATGCAGCCTCGCCGTTTTCGCACCTTGCACGCCAGACAGCATTTAAACTCGGCCTAGAAAGT
>DASZGG010000170.1:0-8895 GCA_035939025.1 Chthoniobacterales bacterium
GTTCAGTTCGATGGTCAGGAATGGCTTTACTATCGTTCGATTACGCCGGATGTCGCGATCATTCGCGGTACGACCGCGGATGAGCATGGCAATATCTCGATGGAGCACGAGGGCGCCTTTCTCGGAGTCGTAGACCAAGCCTTAGCCGCGCGTAACAACGGCGGGATAGTGATCGCCCAAGTGAAACGTCTAGCTGCGACGGGTAACACGAGACCACAATCGGTGCGTGTTCCCGGGATTCTGGTGGACTACATCGTGTTCGATCCCGAACAGAAACAAACAACGCAAACCCAGTACGATCCGGCAATCTCTGGCGAGATCCGCAGCCCGGCGTCCTCCTTTTCAACGGTCGAATGGAGCCTCGACAAGGTGATCGCCAGGCGCGCCGCAATGGAACTGTTCGAGGAAGATGCGGTCAATCTCGGGTTCGGTATTTCGGCTCTAGTGCCCCGTATACTGCTCGAAGAAGGGCTGCACGGTACGGTGACCTGGGTCATCGAACAAGGTGCGGTGGGAGGGATGCCGCTGCTCGGGTTCGCATTCGGATGTGCGGGCAACGCGGAAGCGATCGTGCCGTCGCCCGACCTGTTTACCTATTTTCAGGGCGCTGGGTTTGATTGCAGCCTGGTCTCGTTTTTGCAGGTGGATCGAAATGGGAGTGTCAATGTCTCAAGACTGGCCGCCCGTCCGCATGTCACTGCAGGAGCCGGCGGTTTCATTGATATCACGACCCGAGCGCGCTCGATCGTTTTTTGTGGCTATTTCACGGCGGGCAGTTTCGACGCGAGGATCGAGAGCGGAAAACTCCGAATTCTCAAGGAAGGTAAGAATCGCAAGTTTGTCGATGAGGTCGAGCATGTGACATTCAGTGGTCGGCGGGCGAGAGAGCAGCGCCAGAATGTTGTTTATGTCACAGAACGATGCGTCGTGAAATTGGAGCAGGAAGCGCTCACAGTCACCGAGATTGCACCGGGCATCGATCTGGAGCGCGACGTTCTGGGTCAAGCGGCAATCCCACTCCGGGTAAGTCCGGAACTTCGCACCATGGACGAGCGGATTTTCTTCCCGGATCGAATGGGTCTGAATCTGAGCCGCCGGTCAGGCAGGGGGACTTCGTTGGATTTGAGAAAATGAAAGAAGCGGTATCGATAGAACACAAGTTCGTAAGCCTCAATCCGCGGGAGGCTCGTACGGTCGCAATAATTTTCGAGAGAATGTTTCCTGCCGACGAGAATGGGCCAGGAGCGATTGAAATCGATGTAGTCAACTATGTCGATAAAGCGCTTGCCGGCCCGTATGGCGAAAAGCTCGAATGGTATCGTCTCGGGCTTGCAGCGCTCGAGCGCGTCGCCTGCCAAAAGTACGGAACCGATTTTGCCGATTGCGCGGCGTCCGATCAGGATGAGTTGCTCGCCGAACTCGAGAAGGGACAATTGCCGGAATTTGTCACACCGGCGTCCGTTGCCTTCTTCGATCTTTTGCGAACCCATTTGCAGGAAGGGCTCTTCGCCGATCCTGTCTACGGCGGGAACCGGAACAAGCTTGGATGGAAAATATTAAATCACCCGGGTGTCTGGTTGGAGAACTCCTCGGAGGAAAATCTTACTTCGGAACCTGTTACCAAGGGAGGGAAGATCCAATCGTTGGCCGATCTCGATTTCTCCCCGGGGCGGTCGAGCCGCAACGATGTTCGAAAGGGATATGATCCGCAACGGAGTGTTTTGCCGCCGTCCGAAATTGCCGACATTATTCTGGTCGGCTTAGGAGCAATGGGAGGGATTGTGGCTCCGGTATTTGCGAAAGCCGGGCTAAAAGTCTTCGCGATTGAAACCGGACCCTGGCGAACGAACTCTGACTATTTACCTGACGAGCTTGGAGCGACGTACTACTGCCGCGCAAACATGGGCTCCAAATTCATGCGTGAGACCCCGCGCTGGCGGAGGAACGCCGACGAGCCCACTCAGGAGGCAACCTTCTCCCTTGGGCGAATGATGAATAGTGTGGGGGGATCCGTGATTCATTACGGGGCCTGGTTGCGTCGGTTCCATCCCCACCATTTCAAGTCTCGCACCCAAATTCGGGAACGATGGGGGGAGATACTTCCGGCGGACTGCCAAATCACCGATTGGCCCATGACTTATGAGGACCTCGAGCCTTATTATACGTTACTTGAGCAGTCTGTTGGCGTCGCCGGGGACGAGAGCAACCCCTTTATCCGTCGCAGTGCACCATTACCGATGCCTCCAACACGTTCTTTCCGGCTTGGAGAATTCTTCAAAGATGCGACCAGGCGACTGGGTCTCCATCCGCATCCTGTACCTGTCGGCATCAATACCACTCCCTATCAGGGTCGCCCGGCGACCACCTATACCGCCTGGAGCAACGGCTTCGGGTCGTACACCGGTGATAAGTGGGATCCCTCGTTGTCGTCGGTGCCGGAAGCTCTTGCGACGGGAAACCTTGATCTACGCACTCATTGCCGCGTTGTCCGAATTCTGACTGACGGAAACGGACGCGTGAGCGGCGTCGAATACATCGATCCGAACGGAACGAGTCGTGTTCAAGGTGGTCGGATCGTCATTCTAAGTGCGTATACATTCGAGAGCCTGCGCCTCATGTTCCTCTCCGGGGACACGCGTCACCAAAGCGGTCTCGGCAATAACTCCGGCCAGCTTGGTAAGAGTTTCATGACCAAAATGTTCGCGCACGTGAACGGGTACTTCCCGGATGTGGTATTCAATCGCCACACCGGTCCCGCAGCCCAGGGTGTCGTCATCGACGACTTTCTTTCCGCCGAGTTCGATTCGATGCAGCACGGATTTATTGGAGGCGCGACCTTCGGTGCCGAACAGCAGTTTCTGCCGATCCAGATTAGCCGGGAAGCGTTGCCTTCGGATGTCCGCCGTTGGGGTAAACCTTACAAAGACCATCTTCGCAACTGGCAGCATTACGGCGTGGTTCGGATTCAGCCGGACACTCTTTCTTATACAAGCAATTTTCTCGATCTTGACCCGGTCTATCGAGACAAAAGCGGGCTTGGAATGCCGGTTATCCGCATCACCTACGACATGCGCGAGAACGAGCACAAGCTTGCCGATTGGATGGAGGCAAAAGCTGAGGAAATCCTTCGCGTGATGGGTGCGGTAAAAACCTGGCGAGGCCAAAGATTCACCGGCGTAGGGAGCAGCCATGATCTCGGTGGCGCGCGGATGGGAAACGATCCATCATGTTCGGTCGTCTCGCCTGATCTTGAAGTGCACGATACGCCCGGTCTCTATGTTTATGGCGGAGCAACCTTTCCGACCTGCCCGGGGATCAATCCGACGCTCACGCTCTGGGCTGTTTGTTATCGCGCCGCCGATCGTCTTGTAAAGCGTTTGAAGCGGGGTGAGAGGGCATGATCATGAGTTCGAAAGTTCAGCTGAAGATCGAAAACCAATTCGCGACGATAACTCTGAATCGCCCGGAGAAATTGAACGCGCTCGATCCGGAAATGTTGTCAACGCTCGAGCAAATGGCCGGGCAGCTAGATCAAAACCGCAGCGTTCGCGTCTTGATAATTACGGGCGCCGGAGATCGCGCCTTCTGTGTTGGCGCCGATATCAACGCGTGGGCGGCTCTGAGTCCGATTCAGATGTGGTCTGACTGGATTCGCACCGGTCATCGCGTATTCGACCGGTTGGCCCACCTCCGCCAACCCGTCATTTGCGCCCTGAACGGTTATACATTCGGTGGAGGGCTGGAACTCGCGTTAACTGCAGACATCCGGCTAGCGGCTGACCACATTGAATTCGCCATGCCCGAAGTAAAACTTGGAACAGTTCCGGGGTGGGCGGGGACAGGGCGGCTACCAGATTTGATCGGTTCCGCGCGGGCGAAACGAATGATATTCACAGGTGACCGGATCAGCGCCGATATGGCCGAACGCTGGGGTCTTGTGAACGAGATTGCGCCCCGAAATGAATTAATGCCGCGCGCCGAAGCGCTGGCAGCCGCAGTCGCCATCAACAGCCCTACGGCGGTGCAGATAGCCAAACAACTGATCAATGCGGGCGGCGGCGATGGCCTGACGGTCGTCATGGAGTCGCTCGGCAGTGCGGCGGCCGCCGGGACCGAGGATGCTCGCGAGGGCTTGGTTGCGTTTCGAGAAAAACGGTCGCCGAAGTTCACGGGCAATTAACCTGGCCTATCCCGCACGGATTTATCGCTAAGAACAGTTAATTAACAGGACGGAACGATGATTCCAAAACAACCTTATCAATACTCAATGTGGATCGACGGCCGTTGGGTCGGATCGCACAGCGGGAAAGAGTTTACCCGCGAAAGTCCCGCCCACGAAACGCTGGTCGGACAATATCCGCTGGCTGAAGAGGCCGATGCCGACGCTGCGGTGGCCGCTGCGCGCCGGGCCTTCGATGAAGGACCTTGGCCGCAGATGACAGGAGCGGAACGTTCGAAGCTTCTGTTGCGCGTCGCAGATGCGATTCGCGCAAACACTGAGGAGCTGGCATTGGTTGAGGTACTGGAGAGCGGCAAACCGATCACCCAGGCGCGCGGAGAAATGGAGGGTTGCGCCGGACTCTGGGAATATGCGGCGACCCTTTGTCGCCACATTCACGGCGACACTTACAACACGCTCGGCGATTCGATGATCGGCTTCATGTTCCGGGAACCGATCGGAGTCGTCGGAATGATCACACCGTGGAATTTCCCGCTCTGGATCATAAGCCAAAAGTTACCGTTCGCGTTGGCCGCAGGATGCACCTGTGTTGTGAAGCCGAGCGAATTGACTCCGGGCACCACTTTGCGTCTTGGTAAACTTATCGAGGCAGCCGGCTTTCCGCCTGGTGTCGTTAATATCATTACCGGCTATGGTCTTCCAGTCGGTGCCCGGCTCGCGCAGCATCCCGGAATCGATATGATTTCGTTCACCGGCTCAACCGATGTGGGACGTGAAGTTGTTGCCGCGGCCAGGACAAACCTCAAAAAGGTCGAGCTCGAATTAGGCGGCAAAAATCCACAGATTATTTTTGCCGACGCCGATCTGGATGCCGCCCTGGATGCACTCGTCTTCGGCGTCTACTTTAATATGGGGGAATGCTGCAACAGCGGCAGCCGTCTTCTCATTCAGAAGGGTATCGCCGAGGATTTAGTGCAGAAAATCGTCGAAAAATCGCGGGAGGTTATCGTTGGCGATCCGTTAGAAGAGAGCACGAAGGTCGGCGCAATCATTAACCAAGAGCAATTTAGCAAAATTCTGGGCTATATCGACGCCGGCCGGCGTGAAGGGGCGACGTTGAAATTGGGCGGCAACCGCCTGCAGGCTGAGCACGGGCTGTATATTGAACCGACAGTGTTCGATGGGGTCCAGCCTAACATGTCGATTGCGCGTGAGGAAATATTCGGGCCTGTTCTCTCGGTGATCCCTTTTGATACACCGGCGGACGCGATAAGGATTGCGAACAGTACAATCTACGGCTTATCCGCGGCGGTGTGGACCAGAGATGTCGATGTCGCCTTCCAGGTCGGACGAGCGATTCGCGCCGGGACAATCTGGATTAACACGTTTATGGACGGTTACCCGGAGCTTTCGTTCGGCGGCTACAAAGAGAGCGGTCTGGGCCGCGAGCTAGGAAGATTTGCGATCGACGAGTTTACGGAATTGAAGACGATTCAGCTCCACCTGGGCCCGCGCACGAACTGGTGGCTGCCTCGTCGATAGAACGGTGAGAGGTGTAAGCGAAGGCTCCAGCCTTTGCCTCTTCCTAAGGACATAACGCCCGCGAAACACATGAAAAGACGCGAACGCCAAACGTTGAACGCTGAACGCCAAACGATTGAGTGAAATAATTCTTTTGCTGCTTTAGATGCGATCCTTGGGTAGAAGTGGTCAGACATTCGGAAGGAGGTGGTCGGTACACTAGTAAATTCCAATACACTCATAAAAGCTATACTTGATGGCGGTTAATCGCCTTTCATGTGTTTCTATTTTCCGAAAGGTTCAAGGCCCCTAGGCTACAGCGCTCAAAGGATTGATCTGCAAAGCTGTAAAATCTGTTTAACACTCAAACGATAGAATCGACTTAAGACAAACAATCTAGAATATCATGTATCTTAAAATGCGTTTTTGTTCCTCCCTACTCGCGTTCGCATCAGTTTTCGCCTTGGTGCAAGCGCCTCTTTCCTCTCAAGCTGCCGGTGAAAAGAAACTCGAAGTTTTTTCCTGGTGGACATCCGGTGGTGAAGCAGCCGCTCTCGACGCGCTGTTCAATACTTACAAAAAACAGTACCCTGGCGTTGAAATCATCAACGCCACAGTTGCCGGTGGCGGAGGTTCCGCTGCTCGGCCTGTGCTCCAGACCCGTTTGGCCGGCGGCAATCCGCCGGACACTTGGCAGAGTCATCCCGGTTGGGAGATGCTGGGCCAATACGTGGAACCCGGCTATTGCGAACAAGTCACCGACCTCTACAAGAGCGACGGATGGGATAAAGCCTTCCCGAAGGGTCTTGTAGATCTGATGACCAAGGACGGCAAAATATACGGCGTGCTTGCCGGCATTCACCGTGGCAACGACCTCTGGTACAATAAGAAGCTACTGGAAAAGAACGGCATCACCGTCGGCGACAAGATGACATTCGACGAGTTCTTCGCAGCTTGCGATAAACTAAAGGCGGCCGGTATCCCTGCGCTGGGCGTAGGTGATTCAGGGATTTGGGCCTCGGCTCAACTCTTTGAAAACACGCTTCTGGGCGTTGTCGGACCGGATGGATGGATGGATTTGTTCGGCGGCAAGATGAAGTGGGATGATCCGAAGGTGAAAGAGGCGATGAAATATTTCGCGAAAATGCAGGATTATCTGAACGCGGATCACTCTGCTTTGAGTTGGGACCAGGCCATCGGAGCCTTGATGGAAGGCAAAGTCGCATTTAGTTCCATGGGCGATTGGGCTGCTGGTGAATTCGTTAAAGCTAACAAGAAGGAGAAGGAAGATTTCGGCTGGGTCAGCCATCCCGGTACCGATGGAGCGTTCATCATTGTGGCTGATGGGTTTACTCTTGCGAAAGGGGCTCCCCATAAAGAGGCGACGATCGCCTGGCTGAAGAGCATCGGCAGCAAGGAGGCGCAGGAGGCCTTCAACCCGCTGAAAGGCTCAATTCCAGCCCGTACCGATGTGGATAAGTCGAAGTTTGACGGATACCACCAGTGGTCAATGAACTCGTTTGCTACCGCCAAACTGGTTCCGAGCTGTGTTCACGGCGAGGCTGCTCCGGCGGCATTTCAGCAAGCGCTGAATGATGCGGTCACCGCTTTCATCGTGGATAAAAATATAGACAATTTCGCTAATGCACTCGTGCAGGCCGCGAAAGAGTCGGAGACCACAAAATAACTTCCGCAGGGCCGGCAGGTGGAGCTTAGGGCTCCGCCTGCCGTTCGCTGGCAGGCCGAACGAGGTCTCATTCATGCCAACGGCTAACTTGCAGGTTTCTCCTCCTCGCCGAGCGCCGGCTCAAAAGTCGCGCAAAAAGTTTTCCAGCGAGCGATTCCTCCCCCCCTTGATCTTGGTGCCATCGATGGCAGCCATCTTTACTTTCGTCTACATCTTTATCCTCATTACCATTTGGGTTTCCTTGTCTCGATGGGGTACACTGCGAATTGATTGGCGTTTGCGAGATCCCTTGTTCGAGACTTATGCGCAGATGTTTGCTATGCCGCGGTGGCATGCCTCCCTCCGAAACATCTTCATTTTCACCGCCCTCTTCTTATCAAGTTCAATCGGATTTGGCCTTCTTCTGGCTCTTTTACTGGATCGCCGATTGCTTGGATACACCGTCTTCCGAAATATTTTTCTCTTTCCTTATGCTTTGTCCTTCATCGTGACTGGGATCGCATGGCGGTGGATTTTCAATCCGGAGACCGGGATCAATCTTCTTTTCGATGGTTTGGGTATTAACAAATGGTTGGTTTCGATCGGCTCAGCGCCTTTGAAGCCCGGATGGACGACCGATCCATCCGTGCTTCTCTCTGTCAATGACGCGCTCGGACATGTTTTTCCCGGCGTCCGGCACCTGAGTGTTCAATATGGAATTCCCATGGCGCTTATCCCGGTGGTGGTGGCTGCGGCATGGCAGCTAACGGGTTTTGCTATGTCGATGTACATCGCTGGGCTGGCAACCGTTCCTAACGAACTTCGCGAGGCAGCCCGCATTGACGGAGCAACTGAGTTCAAAGTTTACACGAAAGTTATACTGCCGTTGCTGCGACCCGTCACAGTCAGTACGGCCATTATTCTCGGACACGTTTCGTTGAAAATCTTTGACCTGATCTTCGCAATGACGGGGGTCGGCCCCGGCTTCGCGACCGATGTGCCCGGCATCTTTGTCTTTGACATGACCTTCAAAGCCACCAGATACAATCTCGGCGCGGCCGCTTCCATTGTGATGTTGCTGCTCGTGGCGATGGTTATCGTGCCGTATCTCTGGCGCAATTTAAGGAAACACTAATATGCAGCAATCTTTTGTTAGTTTTCGTCAATCGTTGCCGCGTTCGGTCTGGGATTGGCTCATTCTGCTCCTTCTTCTGCTTTGCGCGGTGTTCTTCCTGATGCCGATTTATGTGATGGTCGTGACCGGCCTCAAACAAGCTCAGAACGTCAGCCTATCGACGATGTGGCATTTGCCGACTCAACTTTCTGGTGGCGGTTTTATTGAAGCGTGGCGCCGTCTCTATCCTAATCTGGGAAACAGTCTGCAACTAACGATCCCAGCAACGATTATTTCTTCGATCCTCGGGGCGACTAACGGTTACATCTTTGCAAAGTGGAAGTTTCGTGGAGCAAATACTCTTTTCGCCGTTTTGGTCTTCGGCATGTTTATTCCGTACCAGAGCATCTTAAT
>DASZGG010000171.1:0-6041 GCA_035939025.1 Chthoniobacterales bacterium
CTCAGCGCCAGATCTGGTTCGAGCTTTTCAGTTCTTTTCCAGTCTCGGCTGCCTCTGCGATCATCATGCTCAAGTAATGGTCCTGGGATGCCTCAGAAAGGCTATAAAAAGATTCACCCGTTTCCACGTAATGAGCCATTCGCTCAAGACAAGTTGCAATCGCAATTTCATCGTCGGACAAGCGTGCGGGCACAATTGAATTTTGATAGCACAGGATGCCACCCGCACTATAGCCCTTGTGATAGTAGCCCTCTAAATTTCCATTTTGACCGGCATCATGTCTCTCAAATCGGACATTCGCAGGCGTCCGAAAGTCGGTCAGATAGCTGGCATCCAAATTATTAATTTCTCCTCGCTCCCCGCGTACCAGCAAACGTTGGGAACGTATCCAGGAAAAATATTGGTCCGTGGTGAAATCGAAGACCGCAAGCTTATGGTCAAATTGAAGGTAGGCGATCACTTGAACGGATTCGATTTCCGTTTCTACCGATGGAGGACCGGCACGACTCGGGCCGGCGATCAGCGGCGATTTGAACTTGAAGGCCCTTATCGTCGCGTTCTCGTGGCCCGCGTTGAGGAACTTTCGAATCAGCGAAACGCCGTGGTAGCCGTGGGCTGCTGAGATCTGCACCTGACGGACTTCTCCGAGTTTTCCTGAGCGCGCGAAGGCCAGTCGCGCGGCGTGTAATGGCTGGAACTGATACTGTTCGGCGACCTGCACCCGAGCTTTTTTGGGCAGGTCTTCCCACAGGCGGATCAGCCCCTCCAAATCGGGCGCGGGCGGTGTCTCTGCCAGGGTCGGCATATCTCGAGCCGCTAGTTCAATCAAAACAGGCGGAGATGCAGCCCACGGCACCGATGCGACAACGAAATGGGGATGCTGATCAAGCAACGCGTCGAGCTCATCAAAAATTGGAATTTTCCACGCCGCCTTGACGCGTGCGCGAGTGGCTTCGGTCCTGGCCACGCATCCTGCGATTTGGAATCGCTCGGGCATCGCTTGTGCGATGCGAAAATAAAACTCTGCCCGCCAACCTCCGCCCACGACGCCGAAGATGACTGGATTGATCATGAGAGCTTCCTTCCGTCCCGTCCGCCTCGCAGGCCGAGATAGGGTTCACCGGGCTGCCAATCATTGGGCGCAGGGACTTCAAAATGGTCCAGCGGAAATTTTATTTCTATCCCGTGTCTGGCGGAAAGGTATGCGGCTTCGCAGATCTCAAGCGCCTCTAACGAGCTTTCAGGCAAAGAGTAGTCCGGCCGGCCTGAAGTTATCATCGGCAGTAAATTCTCGAGATGCCGTTGATGCGAAGAGGTCCTCTGCTCCTCCGGCGCGATCAATATTCCCCTGGGATGGGCCGCGGTGATCAGATAGTAGTCAGGATCCCAGCCCCAGAATTCGATCTGGCCCGCGTTGCCGATGATCCGAAACGTGGTTCCATCTCGGCGCCCGTTCGGTCGGATGGTGTCACCTGTCTGCATCACAATACGGACTCCATTTACTAATTGAACATAAGTGACGGCAATGGTCTCCACTTGCATACCGTCTCGAAAAGTTCGTGTTGTTTTATCGCAGGCTGTCATGACCGACTCGACCGGCGACCGCGCGTTGAGGTTTATAGCAAAATTCAGCCAATGGATGCCGGCGTTAATAATATCCCATTTGGGGGACTGGATTTCGATAAGTTTAAGCTCTCCAATCTCGCCGTTTTGTGTCCGCTCAATAATCTCGAGAGGACAGCGCCTCACCATCAAGCCGTGCGGAGTGGCCATGGGAATACTTCGCTGTTTGACAGCTTCCAAAATTCGGCGTCCAGAGGCGACGCTATGTCCCAGCGGCTTTTCAACCAGGATCGCCTTGAGTGGCATTTTTAAGGCTTCCAGCGTCACGACTTCGTGGGAAGGTGGATAGGTGCTGACACACACAACGTCCGTCGGACAGGTTCGGAACATTTCGTGGAAATCGGTAAACATCCGAACTTCCGCGTATTTCCGGCTTAGCTCGACACCGATCTCCGGACGAAGATCCGCCAAGGCGACCGGTCTAAAATATTCAGAAGCGGCGACGGCCTCCAGACTGAGCCGCCCGCCTGTACCACCGCCTACGACGCTAACGCTCAATTGGTTCACAATCAAGAAATCAAGAATTCAAGAAATCAAGAAGTCAAGAAGTCCCCTGCGCGGCGGGCAACACGGTTGGGCGAGGCTTCTGGTAGGGTGAGGGCTCCGTCCGAGCCTGATTCCGGCTACGACGCAATAAAAAGAGGTGTCCCGCTTTGCTTCGAGTCGTAAGCGAAGGCTCCAGCCTTTGCCTTCTGCTCAGACGGAGTCTCGCCCTATGGAGCCCCCCACCGTGTTGCCCACCGCGCAGGGAACTTCTTGACTTCTTGACTTCTCGACTTCTTGAGTTCTTGAGTGGAAGCAGGACACCAGATGAGAATAATCTTTCTGCGCACTTTTCGCGGCCGGGTCGCCGCGGTCTTCGGTCTGCTGGTTGCGGCAAACGTTGCGGCATGGATTTGGGCATCGTACACCTTTCGTGGTAACGCCGTGCTCCTCGGCACCGCGATCGTCGCGTTTACCTTAGGGTTGCGGCATGCGGCTGACGCGGACCATATCGCGGCGATAGACAACGTAACCCGAAAATTAATGCAGGATGGCCATAGACCATTATCAGTCGGTTTCTACTTCGCGCTTGGACACTCCACCGTCGTGTTGATCGCCTCGTTGGGGATCTTTCTGACTGCGACAGCTATCCAAACGCATCTGTCTCAGTTCAGGGAGATCGGCGCGATATTTGGCACCTTGGTCTCGGCACTATTCATGGTGGTGATTGCGCTGATGAACCTGCTTATTCTCATGGGTACCTACAAGACGTTCCGGCGGGTAAGGAGCGGTGAAAGCTACACCGAACAGAGTCTCGACCTTCTCTTTGCAGGGGGAGGGTTAATGACGCGGCTCTTCAGGCCCGTTTTTCGGTTGCTTTCAAGAAGTTGGCACATGTACCCGGTAGGATTCCTGTTCGGCCTCGGCTTCGACACGGCTACTGAAGTGGCGCTTTTCGGAATTTCAGCAGCTGCGGCGGCTAAAGGCCTATCGATCGGCGCGATGATGATTTTCCCGGTGCTGTTCGCTGCGGGTATGGTTTTAGTGGATACAGCGGATGGAATCCTGATGGTTGGTGCTTATGGTTGGGCTTTCGTGAAGCCGATCCGAAAGCTTTACTACAATATGACCATCACCTTCGTTTCAGTGGTGGTCGCATTCTTCATCGGAGGCGTTGAAGCATTAGGGCTGTTAAAAGACAAGTTAAATTTAAGCGGCGGATTTTGGGACCTGATCGGAAATTTGAACGACAACTTTGGCAGCCTGAGCTTTATCATCATCGGCGTTTTCGTCATCAGTTGGGCTGGTTCGATGATTGTCTACAGGTTAATGCGCTATGATCAGATCGCGTAACGTGAACGAAAACGACCTTCCGCAAACGCGGCCGTTGACCCTGAGCTCCGCCTTTCTCGGTTTTGCACATTTCTTGGTCATGCCGCGCCGGATCGCGCAGGAGCGCGTCCCTGCCATCGTACTGTTTTTCACTCTGATGAGTTGGTCGCTGTGCGGTTCGGCCAAGGATTGGAAAGTGATTCGGTTCGGGGTTGATCCGAGTTATCCCCCGTTTGAGTCGAAGGCGGCCGACGGCAGCCTCGTCGGATTCGATATCGATCTGGGTAATGCGCTCTGCGCAAAACTGAACGCCAAATGCGTGTGGGTTGAGAATGATTTTGACGGCATGATCCCGGCTCTCCAAGCCCGAAAGATCGACGCTGTTTTATCAGATATGTCGGTCACCGAGAAGAGGCTTCAGCAGATTGATTTCACCGATAAAATCTCCTACTCGCCAACCCGGATGGTAGCCAAGGTCGGCTCAAATTTGCTGCCAACTGCGGAATCACTTCGCGGAAAAAACATCGGTGTTGAGCAAGGAACGATCCAGGAGACGTACGCCAAGATCTATTTCGAACCGCATGGAGTCAATGTCGTGTCATACCAGAATCAGGATCAGGTATATGCAGACCTGAAGTCGGGGCGTCTTGATGCGAGCCTCCAGGACGAGGCACAGGCGAGCGTCGGCTTTCTCAGAACGCCGGAGGGCGAAGGATTCGGATTTTGCGGTCCCGAACTGCAGGATCCGAAAATTTTGGGCAGCGCGGCTGCCATAGGTCTTCGCAAAGTAGATACCGACCTTAAGAACGCTCTGAACAATGCGCTCGCGGAGCTATTGAAAGACGGGAGTTACCAAACGATCGCAAAAAAGTACTTTGATTTTAATATCTATGGAAACTGACCCGCCGGGGATTGAGTCACACAGAGGTCACGGAGGTCACGAAGGTTTTTAAAGATTTAAGAAATAGAGTGGAATCGTCTTGGATTCTGCGTCCGGTATCGTGCCCACGATTCAGACGAAAGAATTTGAGAGACTCACACCAAGGTCAAAAGGGAAATATGAAAGTTGTCCGGACTAATCCATTTCCAATTCCAGCCTCTCGAAAGTCTTTAAAAACCTCCGTGACCTTCGTGACCTCTGTGTGAGTTAGTCCCCTAATCAGGGGGGAAAGCGGGTTTACAACAACGACCAAAATGCTTTTTGAGGGTTACGGGCGACAGCTTTGGAACGGGACGCTGGAGACGATCCAATTGGCTTTACTCTCTCTCCTGTTGGCGTTCGTCATTGGGCTTGTCGGGGCAGCGGCTAAACTCTCCCAAAACCGCTGGTTGTCGTTTCCGGCCGCAATCTATACGACTCTTATCCGCGGTGTGCCGGACCTGGTTTTGATGCTCCTCCTTTTTTATAGCTTTCAGGATTGGTTGAATCGGCTGACCGACGCTCTAAATCAACAGCAGATCGATATCGATCCGTTCGTCGCCGGAGTTTGCGTTCTCGGGTTCATTTACGGCGCGTATTTCACTGAGACTTTTCGGGGAGGGGTGTTGGCAGTTCCGAAGGGCCAACTGGAGGCGGCTGCTGCCTTCGGACTTACTCACTGGCAGGTGTTTCATCGCGTCCTCTTTCCACAGATGATGCGGTTCGCCCTGCCGGGGATAAGCAACAACTGGCAGGTCATTCTGAAGGCAACAGCATTAGTCTCGATCATCGGGTTACATGAAGTCGTGAGAGCCGCACAGGATGCGATCACCGGAACAAGTTCCAAAGGGGCCTACCATGCATTTTTCTTTTTAGCCGTTGCGGGCGTGATTTACCTGATGCTAACCACCTTTTCGAACCTCGCATTTATGGCTTTGGAAAGGCACTACTCTATCGGGATCCGGCGGTCCGAGCTATGACCGAGCTAATTCGACAATACTGGCAACAATATCTCTTCGGGACGCTCGGTCATCCGACCGGACTTGTTGTCACTCTATGGTTGACGGCAGCTTCGGTCGGTCTTGGATTTGTTTTGGCCGTGCCGCTGTCTGTCGCCAGGGCCTCGACGAATCGGTGGTTGTCCGTTCCAGTGTCGTTCTATACCTACATTATTCGAGGTACGCCATTGTACGTCCAGCTTTTGCTCTTGTATTCCGGGGTCTATACTCTGGATAGTGTACGGGCCACGCCGTTGCTGAATGCCTTTTTTCGGGATGCGTTCAATTGCACGATTCTGGCATTTACATTGAACACCGGCGCTTATACTACCGAGATCTTTGCCGGGGCTATCAAAGCAACGTCGCATGGTGAAATCGAAGCTGCTCGAGCCTATGGAATGTCCAACTTTACTCTCTACCGTTGCATCATCCTGCCGTCTGCTTTGCGACGAGCATTACCCGCTTACAGCAACGAGGTGATCCTGATGCTCCATGCGACGACTCTAGCGGCCACCGCTACGGTGCCCGATCTGCTGAAGGTGGCTCGTAACGCCTCGTCCGAGTACTACCTCCCTTTCGTCGCATATGGAATCGCCGCTGCGTTATATCTTTGCATCTCTTCCATGCTCATTTGGTTCTTTCGAAAGGCAGAACGCAAATGGCTCGCTTACCTGCGGTAGGGAGGG
>DASZGG010000172.1:0-6989 GCA_035939025.1 Chthoniobacterales bacterium
TCAAATTGAGGTTCACCCTTGAATACTTTCGAATAGGGCAAATCAACGGCTCCGTGGGCCTCGAAGAGAAAACCGAGCACGAGAAACAGCGGTGCGAACAGAACAACCGGACGCATAAATCAGACGGATGTTCGACCTTCAGCCTCAAGATTTCCAGAGAAATCGATATTGTGATAATGTATAGAAATTATTACGGGAACAAAATTCGAAGTTCATGCGCAGGCCGATCTATTTGCAGGATTTCCGTTACCCGCCTAGACTCGATCAATGACTATCCAGGAAAAGATCGATGCTGACCTGAGAGGGGCCATGCGGTCTAAGGAAGTAGAGAGATTGTCGGTGTTACGAATGGTAAAGTCAGCGTTAATGAACGTGGTGATCGAGAAGCATGGAGCGGGCGGGAAGTTGTCTGATCCGGACGCTGTCGCGGTGATCAGAAAGCAGGTCAAACAGCGCCATGACTCCATCGAAGGCTTTGAGAAAGGTGGACGTCCGGAACTCGCTGCTAAGGAACTCAAGGAAATTGCGTTTTTGACAGAATATCTGCCAAAGCCTCTCGCGGAGGATGAGCTTGAGCAACTAGTGAAAGCCGCTGTTGCGGAGGTCGGAGCGACTTCAAAGGCGCAGATGGGCGCCGTGATGAAGGTCGCGACTGAAAAGGCGGCAGGGAGAGTGGACGGCAGGACCCTCAGCCAGGCCGTGCAGAAAGCGCTGCCTTAGTGTACCGTCTCGCATATAATGGTGATGTCGTTGCGTTCAAAATGGGCCGCCGGCTGGGGAAGCGTATTGGCGTATCGGCGTCTGGGGAAGTGAGACCGCTTTTCGACCCGGCTATAATGATCAGGAGGTCTCGACGGAGTTGATGATGCTTTGCAAACGCCGATACGCCGACACACCGATACGCCGATACGTTTCCCATACCCTTCCCGTATGAATTCCGCCATTATCGTAGCAGCTGGCAGAAGTCAACGTATGGGCTTTGATAAATTGTTGAGTCTGCTGGGCGACAAGCCGGTCGTTGTTCACGCGATCGAACCGTTTCAACAGTGTGACATCGTTGACGAAGTGATTCTAGTCGTTAGCCCGGACCGGCGCACCGAGTTTCAACAAGTCGTTAATTCGTACGGGCTTACCAAGGTTAATCGTTTGGTGGATGGCGGCTCTGAACGCCATCTTTCTGTCTGGAATGGCATTTCTCATCTCTCTGAAGCCTGCGAAATCGTTGCAGTTCACGATGCGGCCAGGCCGCTGGTTTCTCCGGACCTCATCGACCGTGCCGTTAGGCTGGCCGGAGAATGCGGCGCGGTCTCTCTCGCCGCTCCGATTGTGGAGACGTTAAAACGAGCCGATCTAAACCAAAACGTGACTGGAAGCGTTGATCGCACCGGGCTCTGGGGAATGCAAACACCGCAGGTCTTTCGATTCGACTGGCTGGTAGACGCTTACAAACGAATTGTTGACTCAGGCCGCACTGTCACCGATGAGGTCTCAGCCCTGCACGAGGCCGGTTATCCCGTCCGTTTGCTGCAGAATCCCGATTGGAATATTAAAATAACATTTCCGACAGATCTGGATTTAGCGGAAAAAATGATCAATTTAAGGGAAGTTAAATTATAATTTTTGGGCCGAGTGGGTGCCTTAGCCTGATTTTTGTCGAAATGCCCTAGCATGCAGTACCGTACATCGAATTTGGAAAACGGAGTCAGGATCGCCACGCGCGAGATGCCAGAGATGAAGAGCGTGAGTGTCGGCATATGGGTCGCGGTCGGCGGCCGCCATGAGCCGGAGGAGTTGTGTGGGATATCTCACTTTCTAGAGCATCTCCTTTTCAAGGGCACAGAGAAACGATCCTCAAGGGATATCACCGAAGAAGTGGAAGGTCTTGGAGGTTTCATCAACGCCTTTACTACGGAAGATCATACCTGCATCTACGCAAAAGCGGCATCCGAGCATCTGCCAACCCTGGCAAATGTGCTATCTGACATGTATGTCAACTCTATTTTCGCCGAGCATGAAATCGAGCGAGAGAGGGACGTAATTCGGGAGGAGATCCTGATGTATAAGGATCAGCCTGGCCAGTTTTCGCAGGAACTGCTCACGGAGGCAATGTGGCCTCGGCATGCGCTTGGTCGTCCATTGACCGGATCTGTGGAGTCGATTTGCAAGATTCAACGGGAGCACTTGCTGAAGTTCATTGGGGAAAATTACAACGGCCTCAGTACTGTTGTCACGGTAGCCGGCCGATGTTCCCATGAGGAAGCCCTCAGGTACTTCCGCAACAAGTTAAAAAAGCTGCCGCGCGGCCGGCCTCCTGTTTTCCAGCGATGGAACGAAGTGACGCGCGATCAGCGCGTGCTCGTGGCAAAGGATGAAACGGAACAGACCCACCTGGCATTAGGCTATCATGCCATGAGCCGAACAGATAATCGTCGGCACGCTATGAAGCTGTTGAGCGTAATACTTGGCGAAAACATGAGTTCCCGACTGTTCCAGCAGCTCAGGGAACGTTACGCCTATTGTTACTCGGTCCACAGCGGCACATTGGTCCTCGAGGATTCGGGTCTGGTCAGCATCTGTGTCGGGCTCGAGCCGGAGAAGCTCCGGAGCGCCCTGCGCGCGATCCATCGGGAATTGGATAAGCTCCGGAGCAAGCCGCCCAGCAAGAAAGAGCTTCGGCAAGCGCAGGCGTACACAATTGGACAGAATGAGTTGGGACTCGAGAGCACGACCAATCAGATCATGTGGATGGGAGAGTCATTGCTTGCGTACGACAAAGTAGTCGATCCGGACGAAGTGCAGGCGAAATTTAAAGAGGTCACTGCCGAGCAGATCCAGGAGGTAGCGAATCTCTGTTTTGCTCCGCAACGGATGGGCCTAGGTATTGTCGGCCCGGTTGAAGGCTCCAAAGTTGAACGTTGGATTGGAGATATTGGTTACTGAGTTTTAAGTTTTGAGTTTGGGTTTTGGGTCTGGAGTTTTGAGTGGGATGCGGAAGCTGACGCTCGGAGTTCGGACCATGGCTGGTGAGCCGCCACGCAAAACCGGAGACTCAAAACTCAAAACCCAAAACCGTTTTCCATGAACGTCGAAGTTGAAAATCTGCCAAATTGTATTGCCTCTTTACGTATCGAGTTATCGCCGGACCGTGTTACGAAGGAGTGGAATGAAGTCGTGAAAGGATTCAGGCAGGTCGCGCGAATTCCGGGTTTTCGCCCGGGCAGAGCTCCCCAAAACGTGGTCGAGGCGAAATTCCGCAAGGAGATTCAGGAGGAACTGACGAAAAAACTTGTGAGTGAGACTACTCGTGAGGCAATCCGTGAAAAGGGCCTGAAGGTATTGTCGATCTCCGAAGTAGACGACGTCGAGTTCACTCCTGAAAAGAGCATGCGGTTTACAGCCACCTTGATCACTTTGCCCGAGTTTGAGCTCCCGGACTACAAAGGCATCGCGGTGAAAGTTCCGCCAGGTGAAATCACCGATCAAGAGCTCGACGCTGGAATCCAGAATGTTCGAGAGCGGCACGCCACATTTTCCGATGTCGAAGGGCGAACTCTTGAGATGGGTGATTTCGCCGTTATCGATTACGCTACGACTTTGAATGGTCAGGCTTTGCTGGAGGCTGAACCGAAGGCCCCCAAGATGCTCGCCGGCGGCAAGGACTTCTGGGTCAAGCTGAATGACAACAGCTTCCTGAAAGGTTTTAGCGATCAGTTGGTCGAGATGCGAACCGGGGAAGTGCGGGAGTTCGATCTTACCATTCCGGACGATTATCCGATGGCGGAGCTGGCAGCCAAAACCTTGCGTTTCAATGTCACGCTAAAGGGAATCAAGAGTATGCAACTCCCTGAGCTTACTGACGAGTTCGCGGGCCAGGTCGCGAGTGGTTTGACTCTTGAAAAATTCAAGGATGTCTTGAAAGAACAACTGGCTGCCGAAAAAGTGCGCCGGCTGCGGACGATGACGCAGAATCAGATTATCGATTACCTTGTTTCTCGCGTCGAATGTGAATTGCCGCAGAGCTACGTGAAAGATGAGACGCGCCGCATTATGTCCGAAATCGTGCAGCAGAATCAGATGCGCGGAATCAGCGAAGACATGCTAAGGGAGAATCAGAAGAACATCATTAGCGCCGCCTCGCGCAACGCCAAAGAGCGCCTGAAGGCCAACTTCATTCTGACAAAAATCGCGGAAAAAGAAGGGATCGAGGTGAGCGGTCAAGACCTCAAGGAGCGAGTACAGGTTCTGGCAAATCAATACAGATTGAGCTTTGACAAAATGATGTCGGAACTTGAGGAAAAACGAGCGATTGTACAGGTGCGCGAGGAGGTGCTGATGGGTAAGGTCCTTGATTTCCTAACCTCGAATGCTAACGTCGAAATCAGGCCCGAAGAGGTTGTGAACAGCTGATTTAGAGGCTCCAAGAACATGCCTAACAACATTTATACTTCGCCGACTTCTCTCCTCGTTCCGATGGTGATTGAGCAAACCGGGAGAGGTGAGCGGAGTTATGACATTTACAGCAGGCTCCTGAAGGATCGGATCATTTTCATCGGAACAGCGATCGACGATCATGTAGCCAATTTGGTGGTTGCTCAGATGCTATTTCTCCAGATGGAGGATCCGAAGCGCGAGATCAATCTTTACATTAATTCGCCCGGTGGTTCAGTGACAGCCGGCTTGGCCATCTATGATACCATGCAATTTGTTACCTGTGACGTGGCCACATATTGCGTCGGCATTGCCGCAAGCATGGGAGCGGTCCTCTTAACCGCCGGTACGAAAGGCAAGCGGTACGCGTTGCCGAATTCCGACGTCATGCTGCATCAGGTCTCCGGCGGAGCGCAAGGGCCCGCTAGTGACGTTGAGCGCACTGTTGAGTATATGTTTAGACTTAAAAAACGGCTTATCGGCATTATAGCCCACCACACCGGGAAATCCGAAGAACAGATTCAAGCAGACTCGGATCGCGACTATTGGATCACCGCGCAGCAGGCCAAGGAGTACGGGCTTGTCGACGAAGTCGTGAGATCGCGAAAAGATGTCGTTCCGGAAGCTTTGCCGATCAATGCTGACAACGCATTACCAGCTTAAGTGGTTATATAACTGGACGATTTAAACGTTTGGACGAGTAAAAGGATAATATGGCCCGCGCATCTAACCTGACAATGTGCTCTTTCTGCGGCAAGAGCCATGCTGAGGTGCGCAAGCTCATAGCAGGTCCCGGCGTCTACATTTGCGACAACTGCATAAACGTCTGCAAGGGCATCCTCGATAAGGAGCTCAACGAGGATGCGAGGCGCCAGACGACCAGTCTGCGTGTGCCGAAGCCGGCAGAAATCCGCCGGCAGTTGGATGCGTATGTGGTGGGCCAGGATTCAGCGAAAAAGGTCCTCTCCGTTGCGGTTCACAACCATTACAAGAGGATTCTGCAGTCCAACGGAAGCAAGGATCTCTCATTGGATCCTTACGCCGACGTCGAGATCGAGAAAAGCAATATACTTTTGATCGGTCCGACGGGGTCAGGAAAGACCCTTTTGGCTCGTACTCTTGCGCGGATACTCGATGTGCCGTTTTGCATTGCCGACGCTACAACTTTGACTGAAGCTGGATACGTCGGTGAGGATGTCGAAAACATCATTCTGCGCCTGTTGCAGAATGCCGATTATGACGTAAAACGTGCCGAAATTGGTATCGTGTACATCGACGAAATCGACAAAATCGGGCGAAAGACTGATAATGTCAGCATCACTCGAGATGTCTCCGGAGAAGGCGTCCAACAGGCGCTCCTCAAGATTCTGGAAGGCAGTAGCTGTAACGTTCCGCCTCAGGGAGGGCGCAAACATCCGCACCAGGAATATATCCAGGTCAACACGGAAAAAATTCTTTTTGTCTGCGGTGGCGCATTCGTCGGACTCGAAAAGATTATTAGCCGGCGTTTAGGCAGCAAAATACTTGGGTTCCATTCCAAACCGACGCGGACAACGGAAGACCAACCAGAAGAGACTCTCAGAAACGCCGAGCCGGAGGATCTGCTTTCTTTCGGAATGATACCCGAATTTATTGGTCGTCTACCGATTGTTACGGCACTCGATGGATTGACTGAAGACGAGTTGATGCTGATTCTGACCGAAACGCGAAATGCGATGGTAAAACAGTACACAAAACTGTTGGCCATGGAGGGAGTAAATCTGGTCGTCACCCGGGATGCGTTGCGAGCCTTGGCGCAACAGGCTGTTACGAAAGGTACCGGGGCGCGCGCCCTGCGTTCGATGTTTGAAAAGATCATGCTCGACGTCATGTATGAGGTGCCGAGCCGGGAAGACATTGCCGACGTAGTCATCAACCGTGCTGTTGTCGAAGGCAAACGCGCTCCACTGATCCGAAGGAAGCAGGACAAGGACGCTGCGTGATGAGTAAGCGAAGGCTCCAGCCTTTGCTTCCATGCTGAGCCAGTAGGCAAAGGCTGGAGCCTTCGCTTACGTTCTCGCGCGAGGCAAAACGTGTGCTAAGGTTCTGCTTCGATGAAGCGCAAAATTCTGTACTGCTTCCTGGGTCTGTTGCTGGTCTTTAACCTCGCGGTGGGGGTCAAGGTGTTAACCTCAAGCGCCGCTGCGGATTCAGACGATGCGGGGTACGAGAACTTGACTGTTTTTACCCGGGCGCTCCAGTTGATTCGTCAGGACTATGTCGACCCGAATAAAATTGGGTACAAAGATCTGACCTACTCAGCTCTCCGGGGGATGCTTGGCTGCCTGGATCCTCACAGCCAGTTCATGCAGCCAACTGACTTTCGGGACATGCAGGACGAAACCCGGAGCGAGTTTGGCGGACTCGGCATTGTCGTATCAACTAAGGATGGCGTAATCACCGTGGTTTCTCCAATGGAAGACACCCCCGGTTTTCGTGCCGGGATTTTGCCGGGAGATCAAATCCTGCGAATTAACGGTACCACGACGGAGAAGATGAGCCTCCAGGATGCAATCGATCTT
>DASZGG010000173.1:0-2187 GCA_035939025.1 Chthoniobacterales bacterium
GGCCCACACCAACATGTGCATATTCCTGGACAGGATCCGGTTGGCGTCTGTCCATCGAGTGTGAGAAAATTGCAAAAGTGTGTCTATTTCGCGAAAAGCTTTAGTCGTAGTCTGTTCGTGACCAATGGATCAATGTCCCATACCTCAGCCGGCCGAGGCCTGCGCCATCGTTATCTTTGGCGCTTCCGGGGATCTGACGAAGAGAAAACTCTTGCCGTCGCTTTACAATCTCGCGTCCTATCACCTCTTGCCGGCCGACTTTAGTATAATTGGGATCGCGCGACGCGATCTATCGGATGAGGTGTTCCGTGACCAACTTGGTCAAAGCCTTGCGAAGTTCGGAACACAGCCCGTCGATCAAAACCTCTGGAGCCAATTCCGCAGTCGCATCTCCTACTGCGCAGGAGAATTCCATGACCCCGCCACCTACAAGCGGCTGGCGGAGGCTCTCATTGAGTCGGAGAAAAAATTCAACACGTCCGGCAACGTCCTGTTCTATTTATCGGTGCAGCCAGACTACTTCGCGACAATCGCGAAACGATTATCCGAGGCGGGTCTACTTCAGGAAGAAAACGGGCGCTGGCGCCGGGTGATTATCGAAAAACCGTTCGGGCATGATCTCGCTTCCGCGCGCGAATTAAATACCCAGCTGACCTCGGTGCTTCGGGAGCATCAGATCTACCGGATAGATCACTATCTTGGCAAGGAGACCGCACAGAACCTCCTGGTGTTCCGCCTCGGCAATGCTGTGTTTGAGCCGATCTGGAATCGGCGGTATATCGATCATGTCCAACTGACAGTCGCCGAATCAATCGGTGTGGAAGGAAGGGGAGCGTTCTATGAAACGGCAGGTGCATTTCGCGACGTGATGCAGAACCACATGTTTATGCTGCTTGCCTTGATTGCGATAGAACCGCCCACATCACTCGAGGGAGAAGCGATCCGAAACGAAAAGGTAAAATTGCTCAAATCCATTCGCCGGACGACGCCTGAAGAGGCGCTCAAGAATACCGTTCGCGGCCAATACGGGGAAGGAATCGTAGGCGGCAAGAAGGTACCGGCTTACCGCGAGGAACCGAACGTTGATCCGAACTCGACGGTAGAAACGTATGCCGCCGTGAAGCTAATGATCGAGAACTGGCGTTGGGCGGGCGTGCCCTTTTATCTTCGCTGCGGGAAACGGATGCCGCGCCGGACGACAAAGATTGTCGTTCGATTCAAGACGCCGCCCCTGTCGCTGTTTGCGACGAACGAAGCCGATCCGATCGCGCCAAACTACCTGATATTTAACATCCAGCCAGAGGAGGGCATCACCTTCCAGGTGCGCGCTAAAGCCCCTGGGCCGACTATCTGTACTCGGTCGGTGAAATTGGAGTTTGACTACAACCAGTTTGGCGACAGGCAACCGACGACAGGCTACGAGAAATTGCTGTACGATTGCATGGTTGGAGATGGAAGTTTGTTCCATCGCTCCGACATGGTCGAAGCAGCCTGGGAGGCAGCCTCTCCAATTCTGGAGGCTTGGAAGAACAATCCGCCAACCGATTTTCCCAACTATGCGTCGGGTAGCTGGGGACCGGAGGCTGCAACGCACCTCATCGAGCGGGACGGGCATCATTGGTGGTCTTCAGAGAATAAGTGAGCTGAGCCTTTTCGCGGGCTGCGCGGCGAAAATGGCCCCTTTTCGGGGCAGCAGAGGCCCTCTTTCAAGAGCTGAGGGCTTGGTGCGAAACGAATTGATGCTCGTCCTCGGCTTTTGCAACAAGGAGAAAAATGGGACGGCGAGTTCAGAGGCATCAGCAGCCAGCGAGGGAGTTGATTCAGCTTGGCTCGCTCGCCTTTGGAGACCAGCCATCGGTGGATGAGGTGCTGGAATCAAGATCACAAACGCCAAAGGAGCGATGTGCGTGAAATGTCTCCAAGTACCGCTCTCCTTCAACGGGCGTCACGATCTCGCGCCAGAGTGTCAAAATCTACGGCGTTTCAATACTTCCTCAGGAAGCTGCACAGTCTGGTCTTCCGAGAGCAACGCCCTTTCTCGATTCAAATTGCGTCAAGGGTTAGCGTGCTGATCCTTTTCCTTGTCCGAGCGCTTAATGAATGACATTCCCGCCTTCGCTCCTTCTTTATAAGAGGTGTAGTTAGGCTCTTCCTTGCGATCGTAATTATTGTCGTCGTCGTGATCAG
>DASZGG010000174.1:0-5412 GCA_035939025.1 Chthoniobacterales bacterium
ATCCCGGGGACGGCGGGTCAGCGTTGAATAAGGGAGCATCGAATACTCCGCCGTGATCCAGCCTCCAGAGACACCCTGATCTTTCATCCATCTCGGCACACCCGCTTCCACCGTCGCTGCGCAAATGACTTGCGTGTTTCCCGTGGCGATCAAAACAGAACCGTCCGCGTTGGGAGCGAAGCCCGGGGTGAAACGAACAGGCCGCAGTTGATCATTCGAGCGACCGTCAGTCCTCACCGCGAGCAATTGGGGGTCGGATTGATTTGCCATGGTGGTGAAACACCGGACATCAGAGACTCGTAAGATCCTGCTGTCAAATACTTACCGGGAGTTCAGGAGTTGCAGAATTGATCCGGTGCTTTCCGCTCGTCGGTGGTCGCGACTTGGACTCCTGTAAATTCTGAACTCCTGCAACTCCTGAACTCCTGTCTCCTCGAACTCTGGTGTTGATCGTTCACTCGCCGTGGTCCAATTTGGGCGTCCTGCTTGTTATGGCGGTTTCTGTTCAAGTTCCGGCGTCGACGACAAACCTGGGTCCCGGGTTCGATTGCCTCGGGATTTCGTTGCAGCTATGGAATCGGATAAGGATCGAGGTTGATCGGAGCGAGGGTCCAGCTCCAGAAATGGTGTCGCAGGCAGCAGACCTGTTCTTTAATCATACCGGCGAGACCCGGTTTGCCTTCAGGTTCTCAATTGAGGGCGATGTCCCTCAGGCACGAGGGCTCGGCAGTAGCGTCACAATTCGGCTGGGAACCCTTATGGGGTTGGACTGGATCACCAAAAGCGGTCTTTCAAAGGAAGAGATTTGCGCTCTCTGCGCGGAACTGGAAGGCCATCCGGACAACGCTGCGGCGGCGCTCTTCGGCGGTTTCACCATCATCACAAAGACGACCAATCGCGTCGCGCGATTTGACATCGATCCGGCGTTGAAGTTTGTGCTGTTCATACCGGGCTTCGAAGTGAAGACCAGCGAGGCAAGAAAGGTTGTGCCAGACAGTTTTCCGCGGAAAGCCGTCGTCGAGAATCTAGCAAATGCCAGTCTGATAGCCGCAGCGTTCGCGTCCAGAAAGTACGGATATCTGCGTGACGCATTTGTGGATCGCCTTCATCAGCCTTTCCGCGAGAAATTTGTGCCATTTATGCCCAGAGTGCTTCACGCAGCGGCCAAGGCCGGAGCTTTGGGCGGATTTCTAAGCGGCTCGGGATCCACCGTTGCTTGCCTCACACTTTCGGACGGCAAAGAGGTTGCGGCAGCGATCGAGAAGGCGGTACCTGAACAGAGTGCCAAAATCTTGATCGTAAGCGCCGATAATGATGGTGCCCTGATCGTTTAGAAGAGGGAGTATGGCAAAGAGGTTGGATGATCTTGAACAATATGCGATCGAGGTCATCCTCGATAAAAGGCGCGGTTTCCGCGCGACCCTCCTGCGTATCGTTCTTGGTTTTCTGTCGTTCATCTATCTGGCCATCGTTCAGCTTCGACTTTACCTGTACCGCAAAAGAATTCTGAAAGAGCGCCAACTCGGATGCCTGGTTATCAGCATCGGAAACCTTACGGTCGGAGGCACCGGCAAGACGCCGGTGGTCGAAAAATTTGCACGAGCGCTCCAGAGGGGTGGCCGCCGCGTCGCAATTTTAAGCCGGGGATACAAGAGTGTTGATCGGCGCCAGCAGAAAAATTGGGGGAAAAGACTACTGGCGCAGAGTTTAGAAATTCCGCCTAGAGTAGTCTCTGATGGCAAGAGCGTGTTGCTAGACTCGGCTACTTCCGGGGACGAACCCTACATGCTCGCTTCGAATCTCAGCGGAGTAGCGGTGGTCGTGGACAAAAATCGAGTGAAGGCCGGATTGCACGCTTTGAAGAATCTTGACGTTGACACTCTGCTGCTCGACGACGGTCTGCAATATCTTCACCTGAAGCATCGGCTTGACATCGTCCTGATCGATCGCCAGGCGCCCTTCGGCAATGAGCATTTGCTCCCACGCGGTACATTGCGCGAGCCGCCCAGAAACCTGCGGCGAGCAAGCTACATTTTCATCACAAAGTGTAACGGCGAACCAAATAACGGCTTGATTCAGAGAATTCGGCGCTACAATCGAACGGCGGAAATCATCGAGTGCAGACACACGCCTCTTTATCTCAGGCACGTCTATAAGGATGAGCGACTGCCGCTCGATTACCTGAAGGAATTATATATTGGGTCGTTGTGCGGAATTGCCGCACCCGAGAGCTTCGAGGAGGGTCTACGCAACCTGGGAGCGAAGATCGAGTTATCACGTCACTTCGCAGACCACCATCGTTATGTCGAAAAAGAGTTGAGCTTATTCCTGCAGCGATGCGTGCGCCGCGACGTCAGCGCAGTGATCACCACTGAGAAGGATGCCGTTCGTTTCCCTGTGATCGATCCGCTCGAACTTCCGATTTATTATTTGCGCGTGGAAATAGAAATCTTGAACGGGCACGAAACTTGGGAACAGTGTGTGCAACGGATCTGTACACCACCGGCCATGATCAAGGCGGAGGAATTTTTTCAATAAACGTCGAGCAGTTGAATTGTCCTCGCTTTAAACAAATAGGTGTTCAGATTGTCTGACTGAAGAATTCCGCCATGTCATCGCGCCATTCTAGACTGAAAATAGGGATTGTGGGCGCCGGAACGGTCGTCAAGACCCGCCATCTGCCGGCGCTCCGGAAAATTCCCGATGTCGAGGTCGTCGCGATTTGTAATTCCTCGTACGAAAGCTCGGAAAAGTGCTGCACAGAATACGTTCCGGAGGCAACACCCTACGGAAACTGGGCTGAACTCGTCGCGCACCCGGATATTGATATTGTCTGGATTGGAACCCCGCCTTACCTGCACTCAACAATCGCCATCTCGGCGCTTGAAGCCGGCAAACATGTGTTCACGCAAGCGCGTATGGCGATGAATCTCTCTGAGGCAGAGGAGATGTTTGCGGCCGCTCAGCGAAATCCGCACCTGGTCACGATGGTTTGCCCGCCTCCGCACGGCCTTCGCGGCAGCCTTTTCATGCAAAAGTTGCTCGCCGAGGATTTTCTCGGGCAACCACACCATCTTCGTCTGCAGAGCCTCTCCGGGGCATACGTCAATCCCGACGCTCCTCCGCACTGGAGACAGCGCGATGAATTGTCTGGAATAAATGTCCTGACGCTCGGCATTTATGCAGAGGTCGTTCAGCGATGGTTTGGTCCAATTACGCACGTTTTTGCACATCAAAAGACGATCAATCCGGTTCGGCAAGGTTATGAAGTCCGCATCCCGGACGTGGTAGTCGTTATTTGCAAGTTCGAAAACGGAATGGAAGGGGTCATGGAATTCAGCGGTGTTGCCCTGTTCGAGACTTCAGATCGGCTCCAGGTATTTGGTACCCAGGGCATGCTTTCGTACGACTTCAGTTCAGATCGAATCACTGGGGGCCGACTCGGAGAAAAAGATGCCGCCGAAATCGAGATCTCGCCTGAAATAGAACAGCGCTGGCGTGTCGAGGAAGACTTCATCGCAGCAGTTCGATCGCCCGGCAGCATCCAACCGCAACCCAGTTTCGCGCTTGGAGTCCAGTACATGCGCGTCGTCCAAGCCGTTGCGGACTCAGTCGCAAGTGGGAGCGAAGTGCAGATTGTCGGCTAACCCACAAAAATCACGCCCGGCGGCGCCGCCCATGCGCGTCAGCATAAGGGAAGCCGTGCAAATCTCTTGCCCCCGCTTCTCTAGAGATTTGTCAGCGATGCAGGCTCGCTGCTCGGCAATTCCACTGCGGTCGGGACCATAATGGCATCGCGCATCCCGTGGACGATTTTTTTATCGGCCGGAGCAATCGTGGCCAAGGCTCCGCCCAGGCGCACCTCCTTGTCAGACAAAACAAAGTAGTAAGGACATAAACGAACGCGACCGACCATCGTTTCTATCGATCCAGTCGCAGCGTTGAAGAATGGATGCTTCACAAGACGACCCTTAAAGAACTTCTGCAGAATAAATGGACCCTCGGTGAAAGAGTTTATCGCTTGGTCAATGCAATCTGACCATTCCCTTTGGGGAAGGTCCTGTCCGACGAATACTCCGCGACTACCCCAGGCTAGCTCCGAAAACCCGCTCACCTTCAGTACATACTCTCGCTGCCGCTGACTGAACTTCTTCATCTCGCGCCAGTCTTGAATTTCCAATCCCGAGATCACCGCGTGGTGCGGCACCGGAGCCGGATCGATCACCCAGGTATGCGGAATCAAAGACTTTAGCTTGGACCAGTGACTCGCTCGCAGTTCGCGTCGCCAGAATTTCTGCAGCGGTTTCGACCAGAAAAGACCGAACCAGAGTTTCTCCTCCAGATACGGCTTGAGCGGTGGAGTGATTCTCAATGCGCCTGCACCAGCCGCTCCAAGCAACGAGTTTTTGGAAGGCAGATTGGGAAGATCAAACATTTCAAAGAACCTATAGACCGGGTCCATAGATCGAAAATCCCACGCCTCCGCCTGCACCATGCCCCAAAGCGGGCCGTGTCTTGCGGTCAATTGTTCGCAAAGCCATTGCATCTCCGGCCAGTAGGTTTCGGACTCCTTCGATACGGCGATCACCCCTTGCGGAAGTATGGAACGGAATCCTTCGATCATTCCATCTCCGCCTCCAAGAACATCAAAACCGAGTTCCCGATAGGTTTGATTCAACCACCCGGTCAGCCCGATGCCGCCAGGCACAGAATCGAGCTCTGAAATCGCGTACCCGCCATCCGTAAGAATGAGGTCCGGTCGAATCACTCGCGGAATTTCGTACCGAAATTTCCGGGAAAGCTCCACTAATTCGGCCGGTTTTCCTGCGTCCAGGTAGCGGGAGATCCAGGGCGGTTGCTTGCCTTTTACGCTGAGCTGGTAAAGCAGGTTCGATGCCCTGACAAATTTGAGCAGCCAATGGCCGAGCCGTTCGAGTTCTTCCCCAAACTGCGCGCTGATCAAAAACGGTTGGGGCGAGATCAGCCACTCCTTGTGTGCAAACAAGCCCTTCTCCGGGAACCGTTCGCGGATACGCCGGATACGCTCTAGGGCGACTGAGTCATCCATTTTTTGTGCTAGGCCAACAGCTTGAGCGCACGGCGAACTAATTCTTCCATATTAATATTCTCGGCCTTGCCTTCGGAGAGGATCTCACGAACAGCCTTCTGCGCTTCGACCTGTTTGAAGCCCAAGGAAAGGAGCGCCAAGACTGCATCAGCCATTTTCGTTTGTTGATCACTCCGATCGGAAGCAGCCAACTCCCAGGCTGCAGTTACGCCTACCTTGTCCTTCAATTCCAAGATAATTCGTTCCGCAGTTTTCTTCCCGATGCCGCTGACTTTCGCCAGAACGTTGACTTCACCGTTGACGACGGCGCTCTTAAACTGGGCGACGCTCATACCGCTAAGCAC
>DASZGG010000175.1:0-4154 GCA_035939025.1 Chthoniobacterales bacterium
GGGCGTGTCGAAATTATCGATTGGTCCGAAGGAGCGATCGACGTGGATACTCCGGAGGATCTAGCCTGCATGCCTCAGATAGTGGCTAGTGGCTAGTGGTCAGTGGCTAGAATTCAGCGTAGCTGCCACCTCTCGCCTAGCCACCAGCCACCAGCCACTACCTAGCCACCAGCTACTAGCCACCAGCCACTACCTAGCCACCAGCCTGAATTGACCCATTAACGGCAAATGATCGGATAGTTCAGTCATGCCTTCCTGCATGACGGCGTATTTTTCGATGGTGACTCTTGGTGCTGCAAAGAAGTAATCGAGAGTTCGGACTGGCAGACGGTTTGCGCCAGAACGCTGTGTGAAAGTGAAGTAGCGTCGCATATCTTCCCCTGTTGCCTCTGCGACGGTCGGTACGCCTGCGTAGCGCTCATAGATCGAGCAAATCTCGGTCGGTTCACTGTAAAGACCTCTTTCCTCACGGCTCAGCAGCGCCGATTGGCCGGGTGGCAGCAGATTGAAGTCACCACCGAGAATCCAGGCTAGATGCTGTTCATCCAGAGACTTCAATCGCCAGAGCAATCGCTCAACTTGTCTTTTCATCACGTCGGTGCCCTTGGGAAAAGCCTCCAAATGAGTGTTGAGGATCGCGAGGATTTGTCCATTAGTAAGCGGAACTTCAACCTCCAGAATTGCGCGCTTGAAATTGAAGTCGCGTTCGATCGGGTTTCCCGGCGTGCACGGGAGTTGATAGCGTCGCGCCTTCCCGAGGCGATATCGCGAGAAGAGGACGAGCTTAGTGCCGGCTGATCCCATGATTTTCGGGTGCGGGACGAACTTCGATTTCCAGTAAAACGTCGAAACGTGATTTCGCAGGTCTGTCGGCAGAGCATCACGGAGGAGCGCGACCTCGTCAAGGAAAGCGGTTCTGCGGGCGCCGCAATCAACCTCTTGAAGCAGGACGAAATCTGGATTCGCGCTCGAGATGAATGCTCCGACTCTCGCAACCGTTGATTCGATGTCACTGCGAGCAACGAGGGTATCTCGACCGCCATCGTAAAAGAAATGGTAGCCAGTTCCCGCCAGAAACTGGACGTTGAAGCTAATGACTTTAATCGGCTGATCAGGTGAAAGAATGGGAGGAGCCTCGGTGTTGCTGGGCTCCTCCTGCTCAAGGGGGCGAGGATGATAATTGAGGTACCGCGAAGTCAGAAAAGCGCCCGCTACGGTTCCCGCAACTTGGGCCGCGATTCTGAGCGAGCTTCTAGCCGAAGCGTTCCGTCGCCGAAATAGTACAGGATGCGTATGCTATCTTCCTCACCTTCGGTTCAAGGGTCGTTGTATTCTCGATTTTGGTTGAGGGACCAACTCAACGACTTTTGCGTGCGGCGCTTCGCCCGGGCCGGGCGCGATGGTCTCCACCTCCGCTCCCCGCTTTTTAACCAACTTCGCAGCGATGGTGAAGCACATGGTTCGATAAGGATTCAAACCGTCGTCGACGAACACGACTTTCTTACCGCGGAGGTCTTTTCTGCCCCTTACTGCCCGGCCAATACCCAGGTTTTCCAGCATCGATTCGGCGTGTGTTTGCGCTCGTTTCCAAGACATAGCAACAGGGGAGGGAACATAGGAGGCATCGAGCGGGTTGGCGAGGCAAAAATTCCAACTCAAGGACTGGACGCCTGCGCAGCGGCAAAAAGATGATTGCTTTTCGCATTGGACCTCCAATCCAGGAACCACGCGACAAAAAAGGCGCTCAAGATCTGGCCGAGGACCAGAAACAAAGCGAGCGGTTTGTGACTCTTGCCGGGGTCGACCATGCCTACGAACAAAATAGACAAGCAAATCTCACAGCAAAACACCGGGAGCATGTTTCGCCCGACAGCGCTGAATGGCCGAAGCGGGATCTCCCAACGCTGCAACGCCGGAAGGAGCTTCGATACGACCCAAGCCGTCACGAAAAAATTCATCACCCGCACTGGCCCGAGATGCCACTTGTCCAGAATCCAAAGCTGTTTACCCGGATCGATCTGCATCGCGATCGTGTACCAGCGAAGCGCAAGAAAAGCGATTGCCAGGAGCAGCAGGAAAATTTCGGCCCTGAATGACAACTGAAGAACCGGCCTCTTTTGCTGGACGCACTTACCAAAAATCAATCCGCCAACCCAGAGCAACTGCCAGGAAAGCAGATCGAACGGGCCGAGGTTAAGGAACGAAGGGTTCTTCAGACTGGCGAGTAACATGTCGCGTACGCGAAATTGGGAGACGACCCAGAGTCCCACACTGACGAACAGGACTCTTTTCCATCCCCACCGCTTCGCAGCCCAGAACGCACAAGGCGTCAGAAGTGAGAAGAGGATATACATCGGCAAAATGTCCATCAGCGGAGGTTGGAAAACCAGAGCCAGGGCCGCTAGTATGGCTGCTCCCGGGTTCTTAAAATACTGATCGAGCAGGTACTGGATACCGGGGAATTCCGCTAGGAAAACGCCACCGACGATAAAAGCGAATAAGAGAGTTCCAAGATGGGCGCGATAGATCCGTAAAGCCCGCGAAACGGTCGCTGCTCGGGCCGCGTGAAAGCCGAGTTTTTCCGATCGGCGCTGGAAAAGTAAACCCGCAAGAAACGCAGAAACAAACACAAATGCTTCGGCGGTAGAGAAAAAGCCGATTGGCTGGTCAGTGAAGATTCGAAGCGGCGATGGGGCATGGTTCACCACCATCATGAGTAGAAGAAATCCTCTCAGGATATCGATCTCGATCAAGCGCTTCATCGCGACAGGCTATTGCCTCCCCCCATCTGTTCCACTCGCTTATCTCTCTCTGTTCTAATTTTTATATCTTCTATTTAGGATCGGCCCAATACTTAGACGCGAGGATGGCGCGCCGGTTTCAAAAAGAAGAATAATGCATTTTGAACGAACGGATGGAGGTGCCGTCGTTCAACCCTGGACCATTGTACGGTTCACATAGAAATCAACAAAGAAACGCTTGTTTCGTTCTCGAGCCGCCGCCGAAGTTCGAAATCATTGGGATGTGGCTGCTCTGGGTCTCGGACACTCCTGAGACAGGAATCCCCCGATTTCCCGCCGCAGGATCTGATAACCTGCGGGACTCAGATGGATTTGATCATTCACGAACAGAGCTCGGATCGGCTTGCGATCTTGTCCAAGCATGTCGGACGTCACGTCGATGTATTCTGTCTCAGGCTGGGTCTTTAGGAAGTCTTCCACAAGCCGATTGAACTTCAGGATGTTATCTAGAAACATCACACGCGCCGGGCTGGGCTTTACGGAGACGAATGCGATCGGTATCGAGGGAGAATAACCGCGAAAAATGGCAAACAATTGCTGGAACGACTTGAAAACTTTCTCCGGTGGTGCGCCGCCAGCCAAGTCGTTGTCGCCGGCATAGATCACGATCGCGGAAGGTTTGCGAGGAAGAACAAGCCTGTTAGCGTACCGAACGCAATCCGTCAAACGCGACCCTCCAAATCCGCAATTCAATACTGCGTATCCGGAAAAATCCTGTTGTAAGGATTTCCAGAGTCGGATGGAAGAACTGCCGTAAAAGACGATCGGGCTCGACGCGATCGGAGATTGCAAAAGCTTTGCCTCCAGGGAGGTG
Source organism: Chthoniobacterales bacterium (assembly GCA_035939025.1). Lineage (GTDB taxonomy): Bacteria > Verrucomicrobiota > Verrucomicrobiia > Chthoniobacterales > JAFAMB01 > JAFAMB01. The sequence goes on from DASZGG010000175.1 coordinate 3,616, forward strand.
ACCTCGGATTCGAATGGGTTGGCAGGAACCGGGCTGGGGGCCACGGCCACGGGAGGAGGATCGGGCGGTGCAACGGTTTGGGTGCGAGCAGTCTCCAACGCCGACCCTGCGATTAAGCTCATCAGAATAATGAGAAGGGTTCGACGGTCCGGAATATTTCCAACGGATTCCATATATCGACGATATGCAACTACATTACCGGTCATCGGCGATCACCGCAAGGGGCGACTAGCTCGCAGGAAGCGTATCGGCGTATCGGTGTGTCGGCGTGTCGATACGCCGACCCGCCGACACGCTTCCCCAGCCCGGAAGGCCGCCGTCCCGTTCTGCAACTCCTGACTTGTTGCTTTTAGAATCCGAATCTTGCTACTGTTCGGACGCTGCCTTAAAAAGGAAGACCCCATCATGAGCCTATTTCAAACTATCCTGGAATCCATCGAGAACCCGAATCATGCCGGCAGCCAACAAGATCTGCACGGTCTTCTCAACCTCGCTCAATTGCTCCCGGGCGTTCAAGGAGCGGAACAGCAGGTGCAGCC
>DASZGG010000176.1:0-5942 GCA_035939025.1 Chthoniobacterales bacterium
TATACCGGGAACGCCGATCTGCACCGGTTCGCCCAATTCGGCCGACTCGATGATCCCGAGCATTACCGCCAGTGCGTGCAACGCGAACCGACCCGAGCACCGGTGAGGCCGTTCCTCGACTATGGCATTTGCCATTTCCGCGAGGCCAAGCGAACGGTAGTTCGCTATGACAGGATTCCCGAGGGGATAATTGATCCCTCCGAATGTCTTTTCGCCTGTTTTGTGGGTGAGCCACTCTACCTGTGTGCCTACCAAGGTAACGTCCTTTGCATCGTGTATATTCAGCAGCCTGTTGTTCGCGGAGAGCTCCACATCCCCGCCAAAGGTGTCTGGATCCGGGACACGAATCGATGCCAATGTTCCGTGCAGCTCAATCGGCCGAACACCATGCCTCCAGACGTCCCAACTCGCCAGGAAGCTGACATTGGCCCCGCTGACGAACGTAAGTATGGCGTTCAGCGTAGTAAAGGTACCGACCGAAAAGGTCTTGCCTTTGTTGGGACCTTCGGCACCGTACCGGCGTTCCAGCGGGCTGATCTGCCCCATGGCTCGGACTTCGCTGACTGGACCAAGAAGAGCCGTCAGCGCGGATACATAGTAGGGACCGAGATCCAGCACCGGACCGGCACCCTTCTGATAAAAGACAGCAGGATTTGGGTGCCAATGCTCCATTCCTTTGGTCATCACTGCTGCCAGACCTGTGATGATCTGTCCGACACGCCCCTCGTCGATCAGAGCTTTGGCGCTCTGCAGGCCGGCTCCGAGGATTGTGTCCGGCGCAGAACCTACACGCTGGCCTTTCGCCTCGGCCTCGTCAATCAGCGCAATGGCATCCTGCAGGGAGGTCGCCAGCGGCTTCTCACTATAGACGTGCTTTCCCGCAGCGATCGCAGCTCGGGAAATTTCCGCATGGGCTGCAGGAAGTGTGAGATTGAGTATGATCTCGATGTCGTCGGCGGCCAGAAGAGCCCTGACATCCATCTCGCGCAAGGAATATTTGTGAGCTAACCGTTCAGCCGCCGGAGGGAGAATGTCGGAGCAGGCGACAATTTCGATATCGTTAAAGAGTTTCGCGTTCCTGACATAGACGTCGGAAATATTCCCGCAGCCAATGATACCAACGCGCATCGAAAAATCCCTTCGTTTTAACCAAAATTCCGAATTTGAAACCGCTGTGAAATCTGCGGTTACCTCTTATCTTCGGTTTATGGGTTTAATCTCTGTTCCAGCGTGGCGGGGGCGCCCACACGAGACGCATCTGTTCGAATAGCCGTTTCAAACATAGCCTGCCGGTGCGGCGCTGCGGACAAATGCAAGCCTGTCCTTGGCTTCGTCCGGCTTCAGCGCGTGAAGGATAATCGACCCTTCGAAACCGGATATCCTCATAAGTTTCAGGTAATAGCGATAATCGAGCTTCCCCCGTCCAGCCGCCACCTGACCGGCTTCTCCATCCTTATCAAGATCTTTCGCGTGTGCCAGGGCGATCTCCGAACCCAAGAGCTCGAATGCTTCGTCGAGTACTTTCCGCATATTGGGCAACTGCCCGCGTTGAAAAATATTGGCTCCATCCATGACGATCTTCAGCTGCGGAGACCTGATCTCGTCGAGTAGCCGCCGAGCTTTGTGAACGGAGTTAATCGTGTTACCGATTTCAGGCTCGACACCGAGCGTTACTCCGTATTTTTCAGCGACGCGCACAGCCTTCTCCATTTGGACGAGCAGGTCTCCCCACGCCTCAGGTGTGTCATTGTCTGGATGCCTTCGCCACATGCTGCTGGTGTCGCGCGACCCGGTGCACAGCGTGACAATATTCGTGCGGAGCCTGGGAGCCAAAGCAATCACGCGGTTCAATCCTTCTGCGCCCGCCGCACGCGCCTGCGGATCAGGATCGATCATATTGTAGGTGCCGGAAAGCGCGGCCAGTGTGAGTTGTCGCGCAGAGAAGCCCGCATTAATGGCCTCGACGGCATCTTGAGAAAGCTCGCTCGGAAAAGTTCGGCCCACGGCAGAAGCTAAATCGAACTGGACACTGACCGCACCGGTCGCCGCAATCGCGTCGAGGTTTGCGCTGAGAGAGACAGATGGAAACTCCGGAGAGAGCAATCCTAGTGTGGCCATGGTTTGACCCGCATTTGAACGTTGATCGAAAGGTAACGATGATTTGCATCGCCTTCACAGCGGCCTGACAAAGAGGCCCCTCGCCTGGCAATTACATCCAGACTCCTCCGGATTTTCTCTTCTAGCGAATCGACACTCTACTTCGCCGCGCTTCCCTGCATGACCTTTAGGAAGATTGGAGCCTTCTCCTTTTCGTAGAGAGTGCCAACGGTGATATCGAAGCCGGGAGGAATCCCAGCTGCCGCCATTGACGCCATCGATAACGCCATATAACTCGTGGCCTGCGGATCCTGCCACATGGCCGCATTCACGTACCCATCTATCACTTCCTGAGCAGTGTCGATCGAATTGCCCCAGCCGACGACCGGTATCTCGCCGGGCTTGATCCCAACCTGATCAAACACCCGCTTGATGCTCCCGCTGACTAGGTCGCCGATACAGTAGATCGCCTTGACCTTGCTGCGATTGGCAGTCAGGTAATCAGACATTCGATTAATGACCTCAGCCTGGTCCAGCTTGGCCTCAGTGATCTCGGTGCTTATCCCAAGCGGCTTGAACACCGTGTCGTAGCCCTGAGTTTGCAGTGTCTGATAGGTCGCTCCGGGCACCTCGACGGGCGTCCAGACAAAATCTCCCTTTTTGACAAAGCCATGGTCGACCAGATATTGCGCTAAACGCCGACCGGCGGCGACGTTGTCTCCCCCGACGTAGGCATCACGACCGCTGGCCTTATCGTCAGTGTTTATGATGATCACGGGGATACCAGCGGCATGTGCCTCCGCGGTGACCTTTATCAAACTGCCTGGGTCAGGTGTGCTGGTGACGATCCCTTTAGCGTGAGCAGTAATAGCGGCGCGGAGGGCTTCCTGGTGCGACGGAACATCGCCACTGTGGAACGAGGTGCGAACATCGTTGCCAGTGTCTTTCGCCCACTGCTCCGCCCCTTGGAGGAAGAGGGTCCAGACAGGATCGGTCGGTGATCCGTGCGAAATCCAATAGTAGATCGACTTCGCACTCTGGGCTGTACTGATGCATGGGAACAAGAACGCCACGACTGTTGTCGCGGAAATGAGGGTTGCTAGGCACAATCGTTTTAGCACTGGGGGGGTCCTTTGTTGGGATTTACTTCATGAATAACTGTTATCTCGTCGTAAAAATCTTTCACTACTACGTTAAGAATGGAATGAAAAGATTTTGTAGCGGTTGGGCTCGTTTCATTTTTCGGGGCCCCGAAAAGGCGTTGTAAGCGAAGGCTCCAGCCTTTGCCTCCGGAAATAGAGCCCGCGAAACACGCAAAAAGACGCGAAAAAATTGAGAGGTTCACACAGAGGTCACGACGGTCACGAAGAAATATGAAAGTTGTCCGCGCCCGACCGGCTCCCAATTTTACCTATCTCTTAAAATCTTTAGAAACCTCTGTGACCTCCGTGACCTCTGTGTGAGTCAATTCCCCCCTACCAAATGATGCGGCTCTCCTCTTATGTGGCGCAAGCGATAGCCATCACAATGAAGAGAGTGCCGAGGACGCAGGCGAGCACCACCCAACGCAAACTAGGGATCCGAACGATGAACTGGATTAAGATTGCCAATCCAAGACTGAACAAGGTGAGTGCTTCGTACACTGAATCTGAAAAACCGACCGCTGTCTGTTTTATCCAGATCGTCCCAAAGACGAAAAAGCAGCTGAGCAACAGGACTAAAAGGAACGTTGATGCCGCTCCTGCTGACGATCTTCGCCGCTCGCTTCTGAGGCTCTTAAGCACCCGTTCCTTTCCTCCGTGCGGAATTGTTGCGCTCCGGTTTCATGGTCCTGGTTTTTGACAATATCGTGCCGGGAATGTTCAAGGTTGCTAGGGGTAACCTCACAAAACGTCAACAAGCTCGGGCCGAAAATGACTGAATGCCATCCCCTACCCTCTCAAATGGTCGTCCATCTGGTTCGAACACATCGGGACACAGGATTTATGTGCGCTAAGCTCTAATCGTAGTTGGTCGGCAAGCTGCACCTGACGAGGGATTCGCTGAGACAACGATTACGGCAATTGAGACAGGAAGGCGCTAATTTTCGAGATCGGGGCGTATATCACCCTGGCCATGAAACTTGCTTTTGTATCGCTCGCAGCTCCGGGACATTTGAATCCTATGACGACGCTTGCCGGAGACTCCAATTGATGATTCGTGAAATGTCGCTCACAATTCGATAGGATCGGGCTGGACTCATGCGGCATCGGGCAGCCAATGTTGGAGACAGCGAAATCCTCGGAGAGCTCAATCACCAGCTCATCGAGGATGAGGGTCATCGCAATTCGATGACGATTCCAGAACTGGTCGAACGGATGCGCGGCTGGCTGATGATCGACTACCAGGCCTCCATTTTTGAAGATGACTCGGGAATCCTGGCTTATGCCCTCTACGCGGAAGACGAAGATCGCCTTTACCTGCGCCAGTTCTTTGTGCACCGCCGTAATCGCCGCTCAGGCATTGGTCGTCAATGCATGAACATTCTGTTCTCCGAAGTATGGCCACGAGATAAGCGCATCACGGTGGATGTTCTTTGTCACAATTCCGGGGCCATCGCCTTCTGGAAATCCGTTGGGTTTACGGACTACAGCCTGTCTTTGGAAATTTGCCCAAACCAGCGTAAAGGCACGGAATAGGCACAAAGTTAATGCTTCGGGCACCCACCAAAAGCGGGCGCGCGACACATCGGGAAGAAATAGGTAATGATTAACGAACATAAGCTGAAGTCCGAATGTTTGAACTTCGTTGAATTGCTTGCGCAAAATATCGCGCTCATCTCTCCGACAATGACAGCGGCGCTCGATTGACTAGCGGCAGGCGTCTACAGAGATAAGGTTTGACATCATGGCATCATAAGATGGATGTTTTGATGCATGCGAACGACATTAACCCTCGATGATGATGTCGCTGTTCTGCTGGAAAAGGCGCGACGGGCTAAGGGCCAGTCCTTCAAGCAGATTGTTAACGAAGCGTTACGAGCCGGACTCGTACAGATGGGGGCCCCGGGGCGCCGCCGGCACAGCTTCAAGACGCGGCACGCCGACCTTGGCCGCTGCCTGATCGGCAGCTTGGACGATGTTTCGGAGGCCCTAGCAGCCGGCGAAGGAGAAACCTTCCAGTGATTCTGATCGACGCCAACCTCCTCGTCTACGCACATGTCGCATCGATGCCCCAACACCCAGCTGCCGTTTCCTGGTTGGATCAAAAGCTGAATGGAACCGCCATCGTGGCTTTGCCTTGGCAAAGCCTTCTGAGCTTTGCCCGGTTGGTCACCAATCAACGGCTCTTCGAACGACCGTTACCCGTTGCCTCGGCCTGGGCGCAAATCGAAAACTGGCTCGATTGTCCGGTCGTTCAAATCCCCAATCCCGGAGACCGGTACAGGCAAATTCTCGCCAGATTGATGCTGAGTTCTGTAGACCGGTCGAATCTCATTCCTGACGCTCAGCTTGCCGCATTGGCGATCGAAAATGGCTTCGTGCTGTGCTCGTCGGACCGGGATTTCGCCAAGTTCCCAGGGCTGAGATGGGAAAATCCGTTAGCGGACTGATGTCCCAAGGTCCCAAAAGGGGTTAGTCAACGGGTCAGTCAACAATCTGCCTGATTGTCACGGGAATCCGGCCCAGACAGTTCGTATCCAAGCTCCTATCCTCTCCGACATCCCATAGTGAGTTGGGGCTCGTTTTCCTAAGCGCCGAAGGCGCAAAAGGACTATAGCCTGGGCCGATAGGCCCAGGAACCTCATAAACGAAACGTGAAGCACTGTAGGTGCAATGAGAAAGCTTGTTCTCCCGTTTGATTTC
>DASZGG010000177.1:0-4517 GCA_035939025.1 Chthoniobacterales bacterium
CGCCTCAAATGAACGCAGAATTTGATCTTTCCTTACCTGGACGTTGTTTAGAATAACGGTTCCGCTCGCCGTCGTTCTCTGACCGAAGGCAGACCAATCGTCGATCACTGTAAGCCCCTCGCTTTGTCGGCTCACGATGGCTACCACCCTGTTCCCATCCGGGTCGACTGTTCGTACAGGTATCCAATGCGCGAAAAGAGCACCGGTACAGTAGAATTTTTCGCCATTCAGTCGATACCCCTGTCCGTCTGGAACCAGCCGAGTTCGATTCTCCAATACGTTTTTCCCCGACCGCTCAACCGCCGCATTTCCCAACCGATCGCCTTTTAAGATGCGCTCAAAAAAGAAGGCCTTTTGCTCCTCGCTACCCACCAAACGTATCTCTTCAATATTTGCATAGTGGTTTTGGGGTATCTGTCCGATAGACGCATCTGCTAAGGAAACTAGAGCAATGGCCTTGACAAAAGTTACCGCGGAAACTCCCGCACCTCCATAGAGTTTCGGCACGGTGATTCCCCAGAGGCCACTTTGAGAGAACAATTCAATCTCCTCCAGCGGCAGTCGTCGATTCGTATCGCGTTCCGCCGATTCGGTCTCGATCTGGTTTGCGAACCGGTGAGCGATCTCGAGGGCTTCTTGATCGCTCTTAATCAGATATGCTTCTCTCATGCTATTTGTCTACTTAATGAGTAGTCTATATATGCGAAAAAAGAATGGGGTCAATTCTGCGACTGGAGAAAATCTTTTTTCGAGCCGACTTAGAGGGACAGGTCGAAGATTGTATTCGCACGTTTTTGGACGCGCGATGCCGGATCACGCGGGAGCGTGTCCAGGAGCGTGTCCCTACCGCGTCCGAATCGGAATCCGCTTCGGAACGAGAGGGTGCTCGCGAATTCGCCGGACGTTGGCTGTCGGCATATGCTGAAGCCACTCCTGTCCAAGAAGAGTTCGAAAAGAGGACTGACAAGAAAGAGTGCTAGGACCGAGCCACTTCGCCGGGGCCGGTAGGGACGCGCCACGCGTTGCGAAAAACGCGTCGAAATGTGCCACTATACCAAGGCTTCTTCGACCGAGATACTTTCTATACGCCCGCGTAGCGGCTCCAATCCAAGATCTAACGTCTATTTTGGAAAGCAGTATGCTGAAGCACTTCCCGGGTCAAGCATCCACCGGCCGGCCGCGGAAGCTAACGGCCAGTACCGCAAAGATCAGAATACCCCTGGCGACTTGTTGCCAGTAGAAGTTCCAACCGATCAGTAGAAGCCCATTTGTCACGATACTCAGTAACAGGACGCCGAGTGCGGTGCCGGCTACGCTTGGTCGCGATAGCGGGTGTAGCGTTGTTCCGATAAATGTGGCTCCGATCGCATCCAGTAGATACGCATTCCCGGATAGTGGAACGTATGCTTTGACCGTAGAAGATAAAATAATCCCTGCAACGCCACAAATGATCGCGCTTAATATGTAAACCAACGCCGAGATGCGACGGATTCGCACTCCGGAATACCAGGCAACACCAGCCCGTGCACCTAAAGCCACAACCTGACGACCGAACTGCGTATGGTGCGCCAGCAGAAAGAATCCGACGATGCTCACTGCCACAATGTAGATTGGAAAAGGTATTCCAATCAGATCGCCCCGACCAATGAAAGTGAAGCCGGCGGGTAAAGTCCCGGTAATCAAATAGATGGGTTGCCCACCGTTCGTTGCGAGTTGTTGAACGCTTTCACCGATGAATAATGTACCCAGGGTCGCCAGAAAGGGGGTAATGCCTAGAGAGGCGACCAGGAAAGCGTTAAACACACCGACGGCCAGCGCTCCCGAAACGCCACCCAATAAGGCAACCAACAATTGATGGTGAGAAGAAATCAGCGAAACGAAAACGAGACTCCCGATGTCTATGCTGGTGCCTACAGAAAGGTCAATGCCACCCGTCGAGACAACCAGGGTCATGCCGAGCGAAACAAGCGCTAATAGTGCGAAATTGTTAACGACGATATTCAGCAGGTTCGAGGGCGTCAAAAATCCCGGCGCTTGAACCGATAGGAACACGAAAACGGCGATCAAGGCTAGTACCACAGTGTACTGCAGCAATGAGGAAACTCGTGAGCGCCGTGGCGCAGTATCGGATCCGGCGGAGGATGAAAACTCGGTGACCATATCAGGATTCCACACGGCGCAGCAGGGAAGTCGCAGCTACCACGAACAGAATCAAGACCCCTTCAACCCCATTGACCCAGTAACTTGACACATTCGTAAGCTGGAAACCATTGATGAGGAAGCCAATGAAAAGGACGCTTAGGAAGGTACCGGTGATGGTAGGGATAAATCTGCGCGAAAACACGACACCGAGTAGGGTACTAACTACCACCGAAAGGAGCATCGCGCCTGAGCCGGTGGAACTTCCGTTAAGCAGCGAAACCGATAGGATGGCACCAACCGCGGCGCAGGCTCCACTTAGGACATAGCTCACCGCGATGTACCAGTTGACGTACAAGCCAGCGGCACGCGCTGCTTCCCGATAGGCGCCCACGGCATAGAGACGTAGTCCGAACGGAGTAAACTCTACGCCAACGATGAAGATAAAGGCTAGGACGACAAAAATATACGCGAGATAGGATATCCCAAGCGGACCATTATCCGCGAGTGCCGCCAGAAATGGCGATGTCGCTGGGATCACCGTGTTCTGGGTAAGTACCAGTTCGAATCCGGCACATATGTTCATCACGCTAAGTGTTGCGATAAGGGGCAGAATACCTAGTCCAACGACCGCAATCGTGTTAAGCAGCCCGACCGAAAGCCCTGTGAAAAAAGTTAGGAATACTGCAACAGCGTCGGGCTGCCCACTCTGCAACAGGGACGCGTAGACCGCGGCGCACAGACCGAGATTGTTTGCCAGCGACAAATCGATTCCCCCGGTGATCACGTTTGAGCCACCGCTGATCATGACGATCGTCATCCCGAATGATAGGACCCCGAGAATTGCAGATTGTTCCAGGACGTTGGCGACATTGCCGAAACTTGTGAAGCTCGCTGCAGCGATCGAAAAATAAATCATCACGGCTACCAGCGCGATCAGCGAACCAGCCTGCAGAAGCAGACCAAGTCGCCGACGAGTTGATCGCTGGTGGCCGGTATTCGGGATTAGCTCCGAAGAGGTCGCTGTCAATGTAGTCTTCAAGCGTTTACCGGGAGACTCGTGGCATCTGCGCCGGTCGCGCAACGAAGCAATTCGTCGCTATTCGTTGCCGCCGGGGAAAATTCTCGTACGACGCGCCCTCGGAACATCACCAGGATGCGATCACAGACACCCAACAATTCCAGCAAGTCCGTCGAAAGAATAAGGATGCCGGCGCCCTGCTCCGTGAGTTCTCCGATTAGCCGATAGATCTCAACTTTCGCCCCGATATCTATTCCCACAGTCGGTTCGTCCAGGATATAGAGAGATGAGCGGCGGCTTAACCATTTACCGAGTGAGACCTTTTGTTGGTTACCACCGCTCAGATATCGGACAGCAGTCTCCCGATTTGGCGTTTGGACGGATAGTTTGGAGATTAATGTGTCGACGTCATTTTTCTCCCTGCCCAACTCCAGGAACCCTAGGCGACTGTACTGCCGTAAGCTGGCGAGGGTGACATTTTCTCGAACCGACATGTCTAACGCGACGCCATGGCCCGGCCGGTCTTCGGGCACCAGTCCGAGTTTATGCTTAACCGCCGCAAACGGTGACTGCAATCGTACTGGTTTCCCCTCGATATTGATTTCGCCACCCTCGGCACGAAGCAAGCCAAAGAGGCAACGTACTAACTCCTTTACGCCTGAGCCGAGAAGGCCCGTGATTCCAACAATTTCACCGCTTCGGACGACCAAAGAAACCTCTTTGAAGGCGTTACGATGACGAAGCCGTTGGACCGCAAGGATGGGATCACCAATAGGAACTTGCTTCTTGGGAAACATCTCTTCGATGTTTCGAGCGACCATCATCGATACCACGGTGGACGCCGGTACCTCGTGCGGATTCACGGTACCAACATCTACTCCATTCCGTAGTACCGTAACGTAATCGCAAAGCATCTCGATCTCGCTCAGATAATGCGAGATGTACACGATAGTTAGCCCTTCGGCGCGCAAGCGCTGGATCGTTTCGAAGAGACGGTCAGCTTCCTGTCTGACCAAAGCAGCTGTTGGCTCGTCGAAAACCAGCAAGGATGGGTTTCGTAGCAGGGCGCGTGCGATTTGCACAATTTGTTGTTGCGCCGGCGTCAGCTCGGAAATGAGCGCCCCAACTGGGAAATCCACGCCAAAATAGCTGTGCACTCTTGCGATTGCCCGCCGCCTCATACGTCGACGGTTCAGTAAAGGAAGCGGACGGACGCAAGGCTCACTCCCTAAAAACAGAGCTTCTCCCACCGTGAAGCTCGGTGCCAGGAGTCGCTCCTGATGGATAAAATGGATTCCCAACTTTTCGACCTTGTGCGGGGTGAGATGACGGTAGCGTTGACCTGCGACCTCGATGC
>DASZGG010000178.1:0-11763 GCA_035939025.1 Chthoniobacterales bacterium
CGGACAACTTTGATATTTCCTCTGTGACCTTCGTGACCTTGGTGTGAGCCTCTTGATTTTTTCACATCGCCCGATCCGACACTAGACGCGGTAGGGACGCGCTCCTGCGCGATCCGGCGTGGCACGTCTAAAAAACGTGCCACGGCAATATTTGACCTGTCCCTCCGAGTTCGTCCCTTCCGACTAGTTTCTCTGAACACAACCCGTCAGTTAACGGCTCAGGATGAGAAAGCGGTCAACACGTTGCGCGAGGCTTGCGCAGTTGAAGAGTGGGAACATGGTGGGAGCGAATTTCGGCCAACGGCAATGGCTGTTAAAGTGCGTTGCTACTCAGCTTCTCCTGTTTTTACATTTGCACCTTTTCTGGACGTGCGGCGCCGGATTCGCGCGGAAGCGCGTCCGTCGATCATCGCATCCGGTGGGCAACATTTGTCGCTCCCACATGCTTCCAAGTGTTACGATCAAGGAATTGAATCGGAGAGGAACTATCAGGGTACAAAGGTGCAAATTGGGAAGGATCGACCTGCTCGGTATGGGCAACAAGGTTACCATCCTGAATTTCCCAAGTACCGGCCGTATAGATTATCCCCGAAGTTGCTTGTCCCTGACCCGGTGGAAACGTCATTGCAGTGGTCCCCTTAAACTGACCGTTGGCATAATAAGTAAAATCAAACACCATATGAGCCGGACCAGTAATCGCTTGCTGCGAATCATCTACACTCTCCCAAGTACCCACCAATAACTGCGACATTTGCTCATCATCCATCGCCCAAGCCCGACTGATCAGGGTCAGGAAACACAACAACGCGAACGTTGATTTCATCAGTTCCAATGTTTATCCCCAGCAAAGGGGATGCCAAAACAATAAAGAGAGATGCCTAAGATTATCGATATTTTCGATAATTACCGATAATTTAGCCAAAGATAGCACTGTTTTGGGCCATTCCGGCCGCGGCGCGTTCAGATTCTTCATCGGGAAGCATCCGCCGGCCTCAGGAGAATCTTGTGAGTCGCGACGCCCGGAAGAAACGGCGTTCGGGTGTTTGTTACCCATGCCTCATGACAATCCCGGTAGTGCAGCGACAGTGGGTTCCCACTCTCTCCGCATGCCGTGATCAAATACCCGTCTTTTTCCTGGCCGGGAGAGACGGCCATCCGAAGTGAAGATCCGAAGGTGGGTGCCTGAATTCTCGGCATGTCGAACCGGTCGCCGGGTAGTCGATCCACAGGCATGTTAAGCCACGGGCCCAGCTGCGCTATTGCAGCACCCATCGGATGTTGGATGCGCGTGGCATTCTTGTCACCCACCGTGTAGCGGGAGTAACCATCTTTTTGCGCATTTATTTTCTGAATCACAGAATCCACCGCAGACAAAAACAAAGCATTCCAATTCTCGTACTTCCGATTGAGCAGATTCACCGGCTGCGAGTCTATCATGCTCCAAAGTGGATCCTCGAACTTGAGAGAATCGTAAGAAAAACCGGGGTAGATGTTTTTGGCCGCATCAGAGATAGGCTCAAATGCTCGGCGGGCAACCTCTTCTCGATATTCCCTGACCAACCGATAGCCGATAGACCCCACGTCGGCGCGGCCCGACCAGTCCCCCAGCCGACGCCGGAATTCAAGTCTCTCACGATTAGACAGGGCTCCAGGTTTCGACAGGGTTGAGAGCAACTGATTATGCCACTGTTCGAGAAAGACAGCGCGGTCGTCGAGTTGGATGTCGAGCATGTCTTTTTCCGTGGCCAAGCGTAACTGTCGCAAATCGTCGCGAATCTGGCGCGCTCTTGCTCCCCTGTCGTACCCGCCATCGCCAAGCTTAGCCAATTCAATTCCCCCAACCATTCGATTGTTAGCGTTCCAGATAAAGTCGATCTTGGCTCCACAGCATTGAGGATATTCGTCCGAGGCGTACCACCCATCCCATCGACATGACCCGTCGGACCACGAAACGGGCAATCGGCCATCAAAACCTATGCGCCGCGGGATAGGTCCCATAATGGTCCAGCCGATCTTTCCTGAGGTATCGGCCACCAAGAAGTTTAGGTTAGGGATGCCCGAGATTTTCGCAATCGATAAGGCCTCCTCAGCCGTTCTCGCTGTTTCAAGTTGCATTCGATTAAAATTGATTGTGCCGTTTTGATCGATGATCTGATGGAGCGCCTCCAGAGTCCCGTCTGGCATTCTCCCGATGATTGGTCCCCAGATGGTGGTTTGGAATTTAAGTATTTCCGGATCCCTGCCTCTGATCTTGATCGACTCCGAACAATTTTCGAACGGCCTCCAGCCTTGGGGGGTTTGATAAAGGTTGTCATCTTTCGTCTTAACCAGGACAACGTCGTCGGCATCGATGTCTGAAAAGGTTAACCCCCATACGACGTGGCCATTGCTGCCAATAACAACCGGCGGCGTCCCGGGAATGCTAACGCCGCAAACGTAGTTCGCGGGTTCAGAGGCTGATGACGACCACGAATACGCGATTCGATACCAGACATTCGGCACCCGCAGCTCCAAGTGAGGATCGTTCGCTAAGATCGGAACACCACTGTGCGTTTTCAGAGCAGCTACAACCCAGCAATTACTCCCGCTCGCGGATCGAGGCTCGAAAAGATCCGGTTCCAATGAATCCGGCTTAGGAACCTCCGTCCCCTCCGGTAACTGGTTCTTTGCCGTTCGAAGATCAAAATCATTTTCACTTGGGACGGGTGGCTGGTCGCTGCATTCACTTCCGTCGAGCGGTGTGTCCCACGAGGAAATCCTGGGAGCGAAAAATTCAAAGGCTTTTTGCGGCAAAGCCTTCTTTAGCGCGTCCAAGGCAAGCTCAACGTGTCCCGGCCTATCTTGCAGGTCCAAGGCCATCGCGTAGATGACGAGGATACAATCCTGCGGTGTCCATCTTCTGGGTTCAACGCCGAGCAAATAATACTCAAAAGGCTTTGCCTTGAGCTGGCGCAGGCCCGCATTTGCTCCATCTGCGTAGGCTTGGAGAAGTTCCTTTTCGTCTTTGTGAAGGGCGTTAAATTCGGTAGCAGCTCGATCCAGGAAACGGTGAATGCGTGCATCACGATCGGCTCGAAGAGTCGCTTGCCCGAAAAGCTCGGAGAGTTCTCCGGCAGCGCGTCGACGCAAGGTATCCATCTGGAAGAAACGATCCTGTGCGTGAACAAACCCCGTTGCATAAGCGATATCTTTTCGATTTTCGCCGCGAATCGTTGGTGTGCCCAGAGAATCACGCTCCACTTCCACCGGGCGTTCGAGCCCGGGGGCCTCAAGATTGCCATCCAGAGTGGGCAGGCTTGCAGAGAGCGTGCCCCAAACCAACCCCAGAACAGCAACAATCAACAAGACCAACAGAAGCAATACTCCGAGGATGACCTTTCTGCGCATGGCTTGCTCGTTTCCTCTTCGGGCCCCCCGGGTCTTTAGTTCCATTTACGGAGAATCGTAAATCCACTAGGCGTCTGCCCGTTCAACTGCAACTCAAACTCGCGGGAGACCTAAGGCGGTTATCGCTCGTTTAAACTTAAGAAGAACGTAAGAAAGGAAATTATTATTTCAACGAATATCCAAAGCCTCTGCCAAAAGCTGGAACTTTCGCTTACGCCGGCATGCGGCGTTACAGCTCGATCGGACTAAATCAATTGCCCCTGACGAGCGATGGAAGGTTCCCAGTGCTTTTCGTACTGTACTGAGTTCCCAATCAGACATCACTTCCACTGATGGGGCATCAACGGAACGAATTATACAGAGCTCAAGGGAGCGGGATTACTTAAGCTGCAGATGAAACGATTTATTGAGTTCGATGTGCTCCGAGGGGTTTTGCTGTTGATGATGGTCGTCGACCATTCGCCCTCATCGCTTCGGCTCATTACGGATCAGCCCTTCGGGTTTTTCACGACCGCCGAGTGCTTTGTATTCGTTTCCGCATTTCTGGCCGGCATGATCTTTCGGAAACGCGTCGAAAAGCTGGGGTTCGAAGCGGCTCGATCGTCTTCGATCAGTCGGGCCGGGCGCATTTATCGGGCACATCTCTTCACAGTTGGGTTCGCCTTCGCTCTTGGCAGCCTCTTCTTAACCGAGCTTCCCGGTATTAGAAATTTGTTAGATCACTATCTGATGAATCCCTGGGCGGCAATCGGGGGGTCACTGGCGCTGCTGTTCCGGCCGCCGTTGATGGACATTCTCCCGATGTACATCCTATTTTCTTTCCTGACACCAGCTGTGTTCTGGGCAGCTCGTCGCTGGGGATGGGGGACGGTTTTTTCGGTCAGCCTTTCGACGTGGTTCATTGCACAGGCACACGTCAGAGACATGTTACTAAATACCTTCAAAGATTTGCCATTCATCCAACTTGGGCCGTTCGATCTTCTGGCGTGGCAACTGCTCTGGGTGGTCGGCCTATTCGTCGGTAAACGTTTTCAGGAAAACGACGCGCTGCTGCCCCGATCTCGATCGTTGCGCGTGCTCTTGCCGATCATAGCGATTACCTTTCTCTTCTGGCGTTGGTGTTCCATCGCGTTCGGCCCCGATCCTGTTACTCAGACGTGGCTGTTGGATAAATGGCATCTCGGGCCGTTACGGCTGATCAATTTTTTCGTAGCCGCTGCCGTTATCGCGACATTCCTTAAGTATCTGACTCGCTGGGAGGTGCCTTTGCGACCTTTATTTCTGATCGGCCGTCATATGCTTCCCGTCTTTTGCAGCCAAATCTGTCTTTCTGTCTTGCTCATCGGTTGCACCGACTCGGGCAACTTGACCGCCGAACCGCTCACGTCTGCTCTAGTACTCTGCCAACTGCTGGCCGCGCCGCTGTTCGCCTGGTTTTTGGAGTGGCGATCAGTCAAAAAAGATTTGGCGCTTCCGAAGCCACAGGTGCTCGCGACTACAAAGCAGATTCTAAAAGCGCAGACGCGACCGATACGAATCGCATCCTCTTATCGGCGCGTGACAGAACCGCTTTTGCAACGTTCATAGAGCGACGCGCTTGCGGGCGCTGCGCATGCATGCGCAGCGAACTAAGTCACTAATCGCTGGCCACCAGCCACAGATCTGTGCGATTTTCTCGAATACCCGCGCCGATGTGCGCTAATTTATGAATACCGTCGGAATACACTACGGATATTGGACCCAGCACTGGGACTCGGAACCCCTCCAGTTTGTGAAGAGAGCCCAGAAATGCGGTTTCGACATTCTCGAAGTTAACGCTCCGAAGGTCACCCGGATGAGCGACTCAGAAAGGGACGCGCTCAAGGGTGCTGCCGCTGATGCAGGTCTTGGTTTGACCTATAGCATCGGCATGACTTCGGATATGGACCTTATCTCCGAGGACGCGGCAACCCGGAAAAAAGGGGTGGCCTTTCTAAAGGATGTCGTGCGAGCCATGAAACAGATCGGCGGGACCGTAATGGCCGGAATTAATTACAGCTCCTGGCCGCGCAAACTATTACCCGGCGAAGACAAAAAGCTTCTCACTGATCGTTCCATCGAAGGGGTGCGCGAGGCAATTAAAACGGCCGAAGATTGTGACGTGATCTTTTGCGTCGAAGTGGTTAACCGCTTCGAGCAGTTTATGATGAACACCGCCGCAGAAGGTATTGCCTTCGCCCAAGAGGTTGGAAGTCCCAATTGCAAGATCCTTCTCGATACGTTCCACATGAATATCGAGGAGGAGAGCATCGGCGGTTCGATTGAAGAGGCTGGGACGTGGCTCGGTCATTTTCATCTTGGCGAAACCAACCGCCGTCCTCCCGGACGCGGTCGGATGCCGTGGTCCGAAATCTTTGGGGCTTTGAAAAAAATCAATTATCAAGGCGCCCTCGTGATGGAGCCGTTCCTGCTTCCCGGCGGAGAAGTTGGTCGCGACATTTGCGTGTATCGCGATCTGCTTGGCAACGGGGACCTCGACGAGGAAGCCACCCTTTCGGTTCAATTCGTTCGCGCGGAGCAGAGCAAAGTTTGAAGAGTCATCCCTGAATCAAGGAGTCAGGAGTTGCAGAATTTAGTCCCGAAAGAAGAAGAAGAGCTCGCACGGAGGCCACGGTGGTCACGGAGTAATTTTGGTAAAGCACGGCTTAAAACCGGCATCAAGCGATTGATCAATGGTTAAAAATCCTCCGTGGCTCCGTGGCCTCCGTGCGAGCCTCTCTCCCTTCTGCCGCGCGACGCGTTCCAAATTTCGAAATTTGGATTAAAGGTGTTGGGTTCCGCCGCGCAAAGACTAAGATTGTCGAGCCGGTTCCCGTCAGCGTTCGACGTCCGCTAAAGAAGACGATGCCGGGCCGCGGCCTCTGTGCTAAGTTTGCGGCCCAATGAGTCGCCTTGCAGAGATTATCGCTTACAAGCGAAAAGAGATTGAGCCGTGGTTAACGCGCACTGCGGACTGGGGTGATCGCGCGGCCACGCTGCATCCGTATCGCGGTTTCAGGAAATCGCTGGCTTCGGGAGAGTTTGGGTTCGTCGGTGAAGTCAAGCGAGCGTCGCCTTCGGCAGGTGTGATCGCTGAGGAGTTCGATCCCGTCCGAACTGCTCTAGCCTACGATGCGGCCGGCGCAAACTGTATCTCGGTTCTGACTGACGAGAAGTTCTTTCAAGGTCACCTGGATTACCTCGCGCTGATCCGAAACCGTGTTCCCAAGCCTATTCTAAGAAAAGATTTCACCCTCCATGAGGTCCAGATCTATCAGGCCGCGCTTGCCGGCGCCGACGCCGTACTATTGATTGTGGCAGCGCTCACCGACGACGAATTGAAACGGCTCAAGACGGTAGCCGATCAGATCGGGATTGATTACCTGGTCGAAGTTCATGATGAAACTGAACTGGATCGAGCGCTCGGCATCGGCGCCGCTTTTATTGGAATCAACAATCGCAATCTGGCGACATTCGAGCTTGATCTGAATGTGACCGAACGGTTGGCACCCAAAATACCTAGCGATTGTACGATTGTCAGCGAAAGCGGAATTCGAACCGCCGCAGACGTTCGCCGGGTGGTGGCTGCGGGCGCCCATGCGGCACTAATAGGCGAATCACTGATGAGGGCGCCTGATCCGGGCGCGTTGCTAAAAAGCTTCTTGGCCGCCGCAAAAGATGCGAAGTGAAAAGGAATATCGACCAGATCGTCGTTGTTCCTTCGGATGCAAAACAACGCCTCGATCTTTTCCTGGCCTCGAAAGTAGACCGTTTTTCACGTACGCGGATTCAGATGCTGATACAGTCGGGCCACATTCTAGTGAACGGAACGGTTTGCCGCGCCAGGCAGATCATCCGCACAGGGGATGAAATAACGATTTCGGAAGCAGAACCTGAACCGGTCGACCTGCGAGCCGAAGATATTGCACTGCCCATCCTTTTTGAGGATGAACACCTCTTAGTTGTCGACAAACCGGCGGGAATGACGGTTCACCCCGGAGCAGGCGTACAATCGGGCACGCTCGTTAACGCACTGCTTCATCATGCCGAAAACTTGAGCGGCATCGGCGGCGAACTTCGGCCGGGAGTGGTACATCGACTCGACAAAGAGACCAGCGGCTGTCTTGTGGTGGCCAAACACGATCTCGCGCATCTGCGGTTGAGCAGCCAGTTTGCCCGACGAAAGGTTCAGAAATTCTATCTGGCGTTGTGCGCTGGGAAATTCAGCGCACCTGCCGGCGAGATTGTAAAGCCGATTGGCCGTCATCCCGTGCACCGTCAGAAAATGGCTGTTGTTGATCGTGGGCGGCCTGCTCAGACAAGGTTCGAAGTTATCCAGGAAACGCTCTGTTGGACCCTCATCCTTTGCCAAATTTTCACCGGAAGAACCCACCAAATTCGGGTCCATCTTCAATCGATCGGTCATCCCGTCATTGGCGATAAGGTGTACGGGAAAGCATCCGGCGATGGTGGTCGACAAATGCTGCACGCATGGCGTTTGGGATTTTTCCATCCAATCACGGAAAATTGGTTGGAATTCGAAGCCGATTTACCAGACGATTTTCTCCAGAGTGGCGTCGATAAAAACACGATTGTTCGAGCAAGGTCTGCTCTTGGTTGTCGAAATGTTACGCGGGCTGGAAAAGGGTCCTGAACTCCGTGCGGACAGGCGCGTGCTCGGGAGGATCGCGCAGCTCGGAAAATCGGTGCGAGATTCGGACGCCGCCGGAGATTCGCCCATCCCGGAAGCTCGGCAAATTGGTGAGCCCGTCATCCCCGAAACTGCCGGCGAGACCGCCGATGAGCCGCCGAAGCAGGTAAAACGCGCTCAAGCGAAGGAGTTTGAAGAGTTGCGCACGCAGGTGCTCGCCTGCACCAAATGTCCTCACCTGGTTGCATTTCGGCACTCCGTTGTTTTCGGTGTCGGGGACCCGGCAGCAGAGCTGATGTTTGTCGGTGAAGCGCCCGGTGCCGACGAAGACATGCAGGGCGAACCGTTTGTCGGACGCGCCGGCGAACTGCTGACTAGGATCATCGAGACGATGGGGTTTCAGCGTTCTGGCGTCTACATTGCTAACGTGCTGAAATGCCGTCCGAATATTCCTCCAGGTACACCGGGAAATCGCCAGCCTACGCCGGCTGAGATGGAAACTTGTCTGCCCTATCTCCGCCAACAGATCGAGTTTATTCAGCCGAAAGTAATGGTCGCTCTGGGCGGAACCGCGATGCGCGGCCTATTCGGAAAAGTCGAGCCCATGAAGGACATGCGCGGCCGCTGGCATTCGTTTGGCTCGATCCCGGTAATGGCAACATTTCATCCTTCCTACTTGTTGCGGAATCAGGCTTTATCTGAGAAGCGGAAGGTTTGGGAAGATATGCTAAAGGTTCTCGAGCGGCTCGGGCATCCCATCAGCGAGCGGCAGAAGAACTATTTTCTAACAAGATGATCTTTCGCTCCGCATTCCAAACGCTTAGATTGTTCCGAATTCCTCTGCCCATGAACCCTCTCAAAACCGCACTTCTGGCGCTCACTCTGTTTGCCGCGACCGCTTCAGCCGCTCTCTGGAAATCTGACGACTTTAATTGTCAAATTAACCTCCCGGACAGTCCGTCCGCGAACGAGCCGACTAATTGGACGACGTTGGGCTCCACGGACGACGGAACACTGGTTGGCGCTAGACGGATCGACAAATCCGCGTACGTCTTTCTCGGCTATGTGGATGTCTCCAAGCGAAAAAATTTCCATCTCAATGAAAAATCCATCGAAGAATTGCAAAAGCGCTTTTTTGGTGAAGGCCAAGGTTTCTGGCGCGGTCTCGAGCGGATCTCATTGCACGGGCTACCGGGCTACCGCCTCACCGGAGACGAAGTCTATAACGGCTGGCACTATAGTCTTGTCGTGGACATGTATGAAGCGAACAGCATGATCTACGAAATCGCCGGAATGAAAGAGGGCGACAACCGTCCCCTGAAAGATCCGGATATCAAGAGCTGTATGACAAGCTTCAAATTGTTGAGATAAGACTGACGAAGTTTTGAGCGGTGAAAGGCTACTCCGCAGAAATATCCCTTACGAAATCGTCAACATCCTTCTCTGTGGTGTCCCAGGAGCACATCAGACGAGCACCCCCGCCGGGACCGACATCGGTGTAAAATCGCCAGCCGCGATCGTATAACTTCGCGACGAGGGGCGCAGGAATTTTTGCGAATACCGCGTTCGCCTCGCTGGGAAACAGCAGTTTGACGGTCTCGATTGCGCCAAGCTGCAAAGAGAGTCTTTCTGCCATCGCATTTGAATGTTGCGCGTATTCCAGCCATTTTCTGTTCGCAAGTATTCCAATCCATTGAGCCGCCAGAAAACGCATCTTTGAGGCGAGTTGCCCGCTTTGCTTCATACGGTAGGAAAAATTTGCCGCGGCGTTCTTATTGAAGAAAACAACAGCTTCGCCAAAAGCCAGGCCGTTCTTTGTTCCACCGAATACCAGTACGTCAACGCCAACTTTCCAGGTCAATTCAGCAGGGTTACAATTTGCCGAGGCGACTGCATTTGCGAATCTGGCCCCGTCTATGTGCAGCGCCAACTGATTGGCTTTTGCGATTTCGGCTAACCCGGCAATTTCGTCTGGTCGATAGAGCGTCCCGAGTTCGGTCGTATTCGTCAGGCTGACCACTCGCGGCTGGGAAGCATGGACATCGCGCCTGCCGCGCAGGGCTTCTCGTAGGCTCGATGAATCAATTTTTCCGTCTGCACCCCCAACCGACTGGATGCGCAATCCCTGATTCAGGAATCCGGGAGCGTTGCATTCGTCGGTTTCGACATGTGAAAACCGGTGACATAGAACGCTATTGTGAGGCAAACATAAGCTACCAATCGCCAAACTGTTCGCGGCTGTGCCATTGAACACGAAATAAGTGTCACAGTCCGTTTCGAACAATTCACGGAAAAGTTGTTTCGCCTTCGCGGTAATTGCGTCCGAGCCGTAGCCGACAACGTGCCCTGGGCTCAAATTCTGAAGCGCTTCCAGGACTTCCGGACAAATGCCGGCGTTATTGTCACTCGCGAATTGGCGCCGATTATCGAAACTCCACATGGCACCATAGTGAAACGAGATAAAGTAGCTCGCCAACGAAATCTCGAATTGAGGAGGAACGACGTCGCCATTATATGCGAGACGGTACACGAGAGTTAGCGTGGATTTATGAAAGAAGAAATGGTTTTAGTTATCCGGCGTTCACTGCTGGAATCGCTTGGCTTGTTTCAAGGATTACAGTTCGAAGTGGATCGTTATTTGACGGCGATGCTCGCGCGCGAGAATAACTTTTTCGCGCCAAGATCATCCGCTGAGACCGATCCGAACCTAAAGCAAATCATTCCCTATGCCATACTCGTGAGCAGCGGCTCTGTGCTGCGGTACAAACGAGGTAAGAAATCCGGCGAACAACGGCTTGTGGCGAAGGGATCAATCGGCATCGGCGGCCACATGAACGACCGTGATGAGGGTTTGTTTGCCCTCGACAGGCAAGCGTATCTCGGCGGAGTAGAGAGAGAAATAGACGAAGAATTGATCATTGAGCGTCCGTTGCGGAATCGAATTGCCGCTCTTATCAACGATGATTCCAACGAAGTGGGGCAGGTCCACCTTGGTGTTGTCCACGTTTTGGAACTGCCACGTCCGGTGGCCGAGAAACGGGAAAGTATGATCCTCAGCGTCGAGTTTCTCGCACCAGAACAACTTCGCGCCGAGCGGGACACTCTCGAGACATGGTCCCAGATCTGTGTCGATAATCTCGAGAAGTTGCTAGCGAGTTGAACCCAAAAAATTTCCGAAGTTAGGTTTAAACGACTTCGTGTCGATAGGGCATGCTGTCTTGAGCTCCCGCCCGGGTCACCGCTATAGATGCGGCCTTGCACGCGCGCTCGATTGCCGCCGGAAGCGACAGCCCCTCCCCAATACCCGCTCCAAGCCATCCGACGAAGCAGTCTCCCGCGCCTGTAGTATCAACAGCGTGCACTTTCGGTGCTTCGACGGTCCCGATTGTTTTCCCGTCTGAAAACATGACGCCGCGGGGACCCAGGGTCACAACCACATTTTTGCACCCAAGTTCGTGCAACCAGCGAACAGCAGCCGGAATATCCGGTTGTCTACTGAGATCCCGAGCTTCATGCTCGTTTACGACGATTACCCAAAGACTCTCGTAAACGCGTTTTGGCAGCGCCCGGGAAGGCGCGGGATTCAAAAGAAACGGCTTTCCCAGTTCATGACAGATTCGAGCCAGGGCTTCTATCGCGCCGTCTCGAATTTCCAACTGGGAAATCACTACGGCTGCCTCCTCAACCGCGGGTCGAGCCTCGGAAAC
>DASZGG010000179.1:0-8028 GCA_035939025.1 Chthoniobacterales bacterium
CCGGGGCGATTATGGATAAGTCTGAGCGCCAATTCGTTGTCCGATACAGTTCGAAGATGACAGAATCAAAACATGAACTAAAACAGTGACAGTGTTACCGATGTCCTGACCCATAAGTGTTACCGATGTCCTGACTGCGCCCCTACCGCGCCGAACGCCAAACGCCGAACGCCAAACGTTGAAACGCCTTCATCTTCTTTGCCTTGGGTCGAGGGCGTCACGCAGACCATCTCCCAGAAAGTTCAGGGCGAGGAGCGTCAATGACATGGCAATCGCAGGGAACACCAACAGCCACCAGTAACCCTTTAGGGGGTTGATGACCTGCGCCGCGTCACTTAGCAACAATCCCCAACTCGCTAAAGGCGCTTGGACGCCGACGCCCAGGAAACTGATAAAGGATTCGTCCAGGATGACAGCCGGGACCGTCAGTGTCAGGTAAACGAGCGCCACACCGAGCAGGTTCGGAAAGAGATGCTGAAAAATGATGTTGAAATGACTCTGGCCGATGCTGCGTGCGGCCAACACGAATTGCTGCGATTTGAGGCTGAGTATTTGCCCCCTGACAATCCGCGCCATGGTGAGCCATTCGGTCAACCCGAGGCAAAGAATCAAGATAATGATTTTCGAATATCCGACGAGCACTTGCAACCCGTGAGTTTCCATCGAGCGGCGAAGAAGTGGGTCCAGCGCACTAATTAAGATAAGCAGAAAGATCAGTCGCGGAATGGCGTATAAGACGTCCACCAAACGCATCATGACGGAGTCAGCCTGACCGCCTACGTAGCCGGCAACCATCCCATAGATGATCCCGACGACAAAACTGACCAGCGCACCGGCGATTCCGACCAGCATTGAAATCCGGGCCCCTAGCAGAACGCGGTAGAGCAGATCCCGGCCATTGAGATCCGTCCCGAAAGGATGCTGGTCGGAAGGCGGTAAAAAGCTGTCGCGCGTGACTTCTCCAGCACCGGCGGGCAGGAGACTCGGTCCGAAAATGGCCGCAAGAGCAACGACAACGAGGATGAGCGTCGAAACAATCGCAGCAGGATTCCGGCGAAGCTTGACCCATGGGGATCGGGGATCAGTCATACAGCGTGATGCGGCGATCCAGGAAGCCATAAAGGACATCGACCACCAAATTGAAAAACACCAGAAGCGTGCAATATACGATCACAACCCCCGCTAGCAGAAATCCATCCCGATTGAGCACTGAATTGACAAAAAAACCGCCAGCCCCAGGTATACTGAAAATGCTTTCCACCACTATTGAGCCGGTTAACAAGTTGGCCGCAAGTGGGCCGAGAAATGAGACGACTGGAAGAATCGCCACGCGAAGGGCGTGTTTATAGATCACGGCGTTTTCGCTGAGGCCCTTCGCGCGGGCCGTGCGAATGTAATCTTGAGTCAATACCTCGAGCATGCTTGCCCGGGTGAGACGAGCGATGTAAGCCGTGTACGGGGCAGCGAGCGTGATCGAAGGAAGGATGAGACTCTGGAGATTGCCCCATCCGCCGACCGGGAGCAGTGGAATGTAAATCGCGAAGATGAGTACAAGGAGCGGCCCGATCACAAAGGGGGGCAAAGATATCGCGAACAATGCAGCAAGCATGGCGTTCCGATCAATCCAGGTGTGCTGTTTTGCCGCGGCCAGTGATCCCAGAAAAACGCCTCCGAGCGTAGCTGCGCAAAAGGCGATCCCACCCAACAATCCCGAGACCGGCAAGCTGTCGGCCAGTATTTCGTTGACTGACCGGCTCCTGTATTTCGTCGAGAGTCGCAGATCGCCGTGCAGCAGATCTCCAAGATAGTTGATGTACTGTTCGGAGAGCGGCCCATCTAACTTGTATTTGGCAAGAAGCTGTTTCTCGATGTGTTCCGGCAACTTTCGTTCCCGGTCGAATGGCCCTCCCGGCATCAGACGAACGAGGAAAAAGGTGATCGTAATGACGCAGAAGAGGATGACTATTAAACCGAGAACTCTTTTCGCGACGAACCTGAGCATGAGGAGTAGGAGTCAGGAGTCAGGAGTCAGGAGTTGCAGAATGAGACGACGGCTTTCCGGCCTGCGGATGGTGATTGATCGGCCTCCATGCGATGAAGATTTTGGCTCGGCTAACCTGCATCGCCCCCAAATCTCCGGAGATTTGTGAACTCCTGACCGCTGACTCCTGACTTCTTCACTTTTAGAACTGCACCATTGAGTACACCGGCACCTCGGGAGGGAGTTTCTCTCGTCCGTTCAGGAAGGCTAGTTCGATGAAAAAAAGTGCCGAACCAACGATGCCGCCAACTTTTTGCACTAGATTAACCGCCGCACCCGATGTGCCGCCGGTGGCCAGCAGATCATCGATTAGCACCACTCGTTCACCCGCTGTTATGGCGTCGGTGTGCATTTCAACTTCGGCGTTACCGTACTCGAGTTGGTAGGAGGAACCGATCGTTGTGAAAGGGAGTTTCCCTTTTTTCCGGACCGGAACACAGCCCACTCCCAACTTGTAAGCGACCGCAGCTCCGAACAAAAACCCTCGCGCATCGATCCCAACCAATTTTGACGGGTCCGCCTTGTGGGCTTCCTCCGCAAGGCGGTCTATTACCCAATGGAATAATTTTCCGTCTCCCAGGATGGGTGTTATATCCTTGAAAAGAATCCCGGGCTTCGGGAAGTCCGGGATATCTCGTATCGCGGACCTAATCTGCTCAACGTTGACCTGACCCATGAGCAACGAACCTGAACGAATGACGGCGAACGTCAATGAACATCCGAAAAATTCGAGAACTCAAGCACTCAAGAATTCAAGAAGCCGAGAAATCAAGAAGAACAATAGTTTCGTTGCGAATTTCGCGTCCGCCATTCTTGAATTCTCGAGTGCTTGAGTTCTCGAGTCCTTGGTTGCTTGAGTCCCTGATTGCTTGAGTCCTTGGCTCCCTTGCTGTTAAGTGTTCACCGCTATGAGCTGGTCCGGTCGTTTTTGGATTGAGTTAGCCTTGGTTTGTTATCTCCTTGGCTTCGGATATTCGGTTTATTCGCTGGCTACGAACAGATTTCTGACGCCACGCATCACGTTTTTGGCAATCTGTGCCGGTTTCTTGTTTACGACGATCTTCTTAGTTGACCGAGGACACGCAATCGGGCGTTGTCCAATTACGAACCGGTTCGAGGTGCTGGTCTTCATGACCTGGTCGATGGTATTGATTTACTTAGTCATCGGTTCAACCTATCGACTCTCGTTGATGGGCGCTTTTACTGCGCCGGTGGCGTCCGCTTTGCTGTTTCTGGCGGTCTCACTTCCGCCTAACGATGCCGCGGCCATAAGAATCAAGGTCAATCCCTGGCTCGAGGCGCACACTTCGTTCTCGATGGTCGCTTGCGGAGCGTTCGCCTTAGCATGTATCGCCGGCGTCATGTATCTAATTCAGGAGCAGCAATTGAAGACGCGGAATCCAAGCTCGATCTTTTTTCGGCTGCCGCCGATAACGGCGTTATCGGTAGCAAATTCTCGTCTGCTATGGTTGGGTTTCGTGCTGTACACGGTCGGTCTCACCACGGGATTCCTGATTGGCCAACGGATTGACTGGATGCAGGCGATCTGGTCTATAGCCGTGTGGTGTGTTTACGGCGGTATCCTATTTGCCCGAGTTCGGCACGCCGTGGCGGCCAAGTGGATTGCGACCCTGTCGATCGTCGCATTTAGCTTGTTGTTGAGTACGTTCTGGGGGATTCGATTCATCTCGGATCGTCCATCGTTTTAGATGAATATTTTCTGTTTTGGCATCAGTCATCATACGGCGAACGTCGAAGTTCGGGAGCGTTTTGCTATCCCGGACTCGGCATTGGCCGATTCTCTGATGCGGCTCGCGCAGATCCGTAGCGTCGAGGAAGGTGTACTGCTGTCGACTTGTAACCGAACGGAATTCTACATTGTCAGCTCGGATTCGCAGCTAGCTGTCGAACCTCTCTTTCATGATTTTTACGGTCCGGTAGCGACGACGGAGTTCCAACACCTTTTTCGACTAGCGGCCAACCCCACCGTTCGGCATTTGTTTCGGGTGGCTTCGGGTCTGGAATCCATGGTCGTGGGTGAGACGGAGATCTTCGGACAGGTCAAACGCGCCTATGAGATCGCGGCTAAGTCCGGGACTACCGGAAGGATCTTGAACCGGCTTTTCCAGAAGGCATTCCAGGTAGGCAAGCATGTGCGATCGTCAACGGCGATCACGCGGGGAAGTGTTTCTGTCGGTTCCGTCGCCGTGGATCTGGCTCAACAGATCTTTGGAAATCTCGCAGGCTCTAAAATTATGGTCTTAGGTGCCGGCGAAACGAGCGAGAGAACGGCCAGGAGTTTTCAGTCGCGCGGAGCTAAGCAACTGTTTGTTTCGAATCGCTCGTACGACAAAGCAGTGGCCCTGGCCGAAACCATGGGAGGCAGAGCCATCCGGTTTGACGACTGGGAAGAAGAATTCCGTGACTTGGACATTCTGGTAAGTTCTACTGCCGCACCGCACGCGGTCGTAACGAGGGCAAAGATCGAGCCGATTTTAAGGACGCGCCGGGATCGGCCGCTTTTCATCATAGACCTTGCGATACCGCGGGATGTTGAGCCGACGGTCCACGAACTGGACGACGTCTATGTATATGATTTGGATTCGTTGCGGGCCATTGCGGATCGGACGATCGAGGCACGTAAGAAAGAAATGGATGGGTGCGATAGCTTGATCGAAAAACATGTCTGTGATTTCGAAGTTTGGCTAAACCGGGCTTCTGAGAGGATAATTCAACCGGCGGCGATCGAGCGCCCGCAAACGTGAAGACGATAATACTTGGGACTCGTGGCAGCCGGTTAGCATTGGCCCAGGCTGAGCTCGCAAAGCAGGCAATTGAGCGTCTCCCTGAGGGACCGGAAGGAATAGTCCGGATCATCACCACGACCGGTGATCGACGACTCGATATTAACCTGAGCCACGCAGGTGGTGCGAAAATTGACAAGGGGTTATTCACCAAGGAACTGGAAGAGGCTTTACTGAGGGGAGAGATCGATGTCGCGGTCCACTCCCTGAAGGATCTACCGACCGGATTGCCGCCGGATCTCGAATTGGCCGCCACCTTGCCGCGCCACGATCCCGTTGATGTCCTGATTTCCAAAACCGCGAATTCCCTCCGAGAGATCCCTCCGAGTGGAGTCGTCGCGACCGGCAGCCCTCGCCGGACCCGCCAGATAGCGATCTATAGGCCGGATCTCCATGTGGCGGACGTCCGAGGAAACGTGACCAGCCGGATCGCGAGGCTTCTGGCCGAGGATTCATGGGACTCGTTAGTGCTCGCGAAAGCCGGATTGGAGAGACTTGGCTACCGTCTGACCGGCGGCCGACTCCAGTTCGAAGGGCGAGAACTGTTTGTTTCGGATCTGGTGGAACTTTTACCGGCCGCCGGCCAGGGCGCGATCGGTTTGGAGGTCAGGGCGAATGACTTGGATATAAAACAGATCGTGACCTCCGTCAGCCACGCCGAAACCTGGTTTTGTACCGCCGTTGAACGGGAGTTCTTGCGCCTGCTGGGTGGTGGCTGTCAGTTGCCGCTAGGCATTCGAGCTCGTCTTTATGAGGGCTACCTCAGCTGTGAAGCGGTTTTTTTCGATGAAAGCGAGAAACCGAGGTCTGGAATTGTCTCGGGCACGTTCCGCACACCGGAGGAAGCCGCTTCGGCACTTCTAGACAAAATTTATGAAACTGCGAAGTAAAGGCACTTGCATTCTGGCCGGAGCGGGCCCAGGCGATATCGGACTAGTCACCCTGCGGACAAAGGAGGCCGTCGAGCAAGCGGAAGTGATTGTATACGATTACCTCTGTAACTCCGAGATCCTAAAATGGGCACCGCCGGATGCCGAACTTGTTTACGTCGGAAAGAAATCTGGACGGCACACTTTGCGGCAGGAGGAGATCAACCAGTTTCTTATCGATAAGACGAACGAAGGAAAACGAGTTGTGCGGTTGAAGGGAGGTGATCCCTTTGTTTTCGGAAGAGGAGGTGAAGAGGCTGAAGCATTAGCTGCGGCAGGTCTAGCCTTTGAAATCGTTCCCGGGGTTAGCTCTGCGACTGCCGTTCCCGCCTACGCAGGAATACCGTTGACTTATCGGGATGTGGCTTCTTCCTTTACCGTCTTCACCGGGCACGAAGATCCGACCAAAGAAGCGAGTGCGATCGATTTTAAAGCGCTGGTAGCAGGGAAAGGTACTTTGGTGATGCTGATGGGAATGGAGCGCCTTGATGCGATCGTTTCACAGTTGCTCGCGAGCGGCGCCGATCTGCACCTGCCGGTTGCCTTGATTCGTTGGGGTACAACGGGTCGCCAGGAAACGGTGGTCGGAGAACTTGGATCGATCGTCGGGGCGGCTGACGGATTGCAACCGCCGGCAATTGCGATATTTGGTCACGTTGTTGAGCTCCGAGACAAACTGAGCTGGTTCGAACAACGGCCGCTCTTTGGGCGACGGATTGTGGTTACGCGCACGCGCAAACAGGCGGGCGCTCTGAGCGCAAAGTTGAGACTCCTTGGCGCCGATGTTTACGAGCTACCGACGATCCAGGTGGAGCCGCCGGAGAATCTCATGGAATTCGGTGAACTAGTCCGGGATGCGTATCAGTATGATTGGCTGATTTTTACCAGTCCGAATGGTGTCGATGCGTTCTTTGAAATGTTCTACCGGCTCTATAGTGATGCGCGCAGCATCGGTAACATAAAGATTGCGGCGATTGGCCCCGCAACCGCTCAACGGGTCAAAGATTTTCACCTCTCGGTGGATATGCAGCCGAAGGAGTTCATCGCCGAGGCAATTATCGATGGGATTCAGGAATTCGGCAGCGTCGAAAACCTGAGATTCCTGGTGGCGAGAGCCCAGGGAGCGAGGGAAGTCTTGCCGAAGCGCCTTTCCGAACTTGGCGCCATTGTCGATGAGGCGATCGCCTATCGAACTGTGCCGGAGACAAAAGATGTCTCGGGCGGTCTGGAGAGATTTCGAGCGGAGGGGGCGGATCTCGTGACCTTCACAAGCTCATCTACGGTAGAGAATTTTCTGGCGTTGAAGCTCCCATGGCCGGAGCACTTGAAAACGGCCAGTATCGGGCCAATCACCTCCGAAACGATGCGGAAAATGGGTCTCAAGGTGGATGCGGAAGCCACGCGGTATGATATGGACGGCCTGGTGGAAGCAATTCTGCAGCTGTATTCGGTGTAAGCGAAGGCTCCAGCGCTTTGCGCGGTTCTGAAAGGGCAAAGGTTGGAGCCTTCGCTTACGCCGTCTGTTCGCCTGCAAAAAAAAACTCCGCCGCGAGGGTGGAGTTCGATAAGTTACTTAACGAGAACAATTTAAGGATTGAAACGGAACTTGAGCTTGCCACGCTTGGCGGCTAACTTTGCTTTTCGGCGCACCTTTTGCGATGGCGTTTCGAAAGCGCGCAGACGGCGAACCTCCTCCATAATCCCTTCGGCATCGAGCTTGTTCTTGAGCCGTTTAAGGGCTCTGTCGATGGGTTCACCTTTTCTCACGATAACTTCGGGCATAAAAATCCTCTTCTTCCAGATGCTTTTTCCTATGAGGGGTAAATAGTAGCCGGGGTTTTTCGGAGCGTCAATTGATCAAGCGAAAATCCTTCGGGCGAGTTTTCAGTTGCCTCGAGAGCCTGTTTTAGCAAGGATGCGAAGCCTGAAAGCTGGGGTGCAGGTTGCGCGCGGACATAAACCGGTGTTGCGGTTCTCCAGTGCTTCCAAATTTTGATAACACCATGAACAAAGCCGTCGTTTTCGGTCTCGGTTGCCTGGGAATAATATTTATTGTGGTTGTCGGCTTCGTCCTGGCTCTCGCGGGCGGCTACAATGGGTTGGTGAGATCCTCCACGGCGGTCGATGCGTCCTGGGCGCAGGTGCAGACACAGTATCAACGGCGAGCGGATCTGATACCCAACCTTGTACGGACGGTCGAGGGAGCTGCTAATTTCGAGAAGTCGACACTGACCGACGTCATCAACGCCCGGGC
>DASZGG010000180.1:0-5606 GCA_035939025.1 Chthoniobacterales bacterium
TCTGGGCATCACCGAGAATGACCGAGTCGACAAATCCGGCAACGTCCAGCAGAGCCGCGATCGAGCTACCGACCTTCCCTGCACCTAGAATACCGATATTCATCGCGATAGAAGTGGATGCTCGATTCAGTCGATGTCGGAGTTGCCATTAATCTTGGCCTTTGCTCTGGGCGAACTGTAGGTCGAACAGCGGTTTACTTCATCCGAAAACTCCTGAGGGTTGGTTGGAGGCTTCGGGGGAGTGGCAAAGGCTGGAGCCTTCGCTTACGCGGGGAGGGGCAAAGGCTGGAGCCTTCGCTTACGACTGCAAGATAGATAAACATACTAAACTCTACGGAGAAGTAGAGATTAGTTGCGAAACGCGTTACTTTGTGTAACTTCGGCGATTATGTCCTCCACTGAATACGCTCATCCTGAATCATTGGTCGGCACGGACTGGGTTGCTGACCACTTGAATGATCCGACCGTGCGGATCATTGAGAGCAACGAAGACGTGCTCCTTTACGATACCGGTCATATTCCTGGCGCTGTCCATGTCGATTGGCGGCGGGATCTGAATGACCAGACCGTGCGAGACTATATCGATCCAAAGGGCTTTGCGGCCTTAGCGAGCCGAATCGGGATTACGCCGGACACCACCGTCGTCTTTTACGGAGATAAATCGAATTGGTGGGCTTGCTATGCACTATGGGTGTTTACTCTTTTCGGACACAAAGACCTGAGAATCGCAAATGGTGGCCGCGACAAGTGGATCTCCGAAAAAAGAGATCTCACGCGAGAAGTGCCGAGCTATCCTCCGACGCACTACCCGGTTCCCGGGGGCCGGGCGGACGACAAGATTCGCGCGTTCTACGACGAGGCTCTGGAGCAAAGCAAGGCTGGTAAGCCGTTGATCGATGTTCGTTCTCCTGGTGAATTCAAGGGAGAAATAACTCATATGCCGGAATATCCCCAGGAGGGAGTTTTGCGCGGAGGGCACGTTCCTGCGGCGAAGAGCGTTCCTTGGAAAACCGCGGCCCGAGATGATGGAACGTTCAAACCGGTTGAAGAACTTCGGAAGATTTACATTGATAATCTTGGCTTCGACCCCTCGGAGCACACCGTCGTTTACTGCCGGATTGGCGAGCGCTCGAGTCATACGTGGTTTGTTCTGACGAAACTTCTGGGATTCGAGGACGTAAAGAATTACGACGGCTCGTGGACGGAATGGGGCAACAAGGTGAGGGCTCCGATCCAAAAGCCCTAGCCCGCAAAATTCACACGCGTCCACACTCCTATCGCGGGCCAGATAGCTGTTAAGCAGACGCCCAAGTCAAGAAGTCGGGAGTGCCGGTGATGAGACTGGCGGCGGATAATTCCGCTGCCTCCGCCTGCATCACTCGCAAATCTTTAAGGATTTGCGAGCGATGCAGGCTTGCTTGTTTCGTCTTTTGACGTTCTGTAATTCGAGCGCGTAAAGGCGGGGAATCTCCTGAACGCGGGTACTGCAACTTCAACGCCTAATAATATGGAGCACGGAATCTGGAAACCGGAGCGCGAAGCTGAATCGGTCTATCCAAAGGGCCTGCAAACGATCGTCAGTTTCTTTGAATCCCTGCCCGATCAGGAAAAACGTGATGCGCTGATTTCGTATGCGGACCAAGCTCGAAGATGGGAGCCCAAAGAGGGTGAAACTTTTGACCTTGAGGATGTCCGGAAGGATGAAGAATGCACCGATACCGTGGGTGTCTTTCTCAAGGTAGGCAACGAAGACAGGGGAATGCTTCGAGTAAAGTTGGGTCCCCAGGTGCAAACATTGACTCGAGCGATGACCTCGATTCTTTGCCGCGGGCTGGAGCATTCCACGGTCACTGAGGTTCTGGAAGTGCCAAGCGACTTCGTGCCAAAGATAGTTGGTGGAGATTTGATTCGGGCGCGCAGTCAGACCGTGTATTACGTCCTCACGCGGATGAAAGGGATTTGCAAAGTCTATCTCGACCGGCGGCGCGCTGGGATATCCCTTCAGCCGAACTGACTGCGCGGTCAAGCATTCAAAACTCAAGCACTCAGGAATGACGAGAACTGCTTCGCTCTGGTGCCTATCATTGCTGTCTGCGAGCATATTGATGAGTTCTTGTCATGAACCGGAGCGATGCCGCAACGTAACCACCTCGGAAGAGATTTCTCCGGACGGACAGCTGAAGGCGGTCACTTTCCGCCGGCTTTGTCCTGAAGAACATTCAATCACAACGCATGTATCAATACTGGGGGCGAAAGAAAGTCTGCCGGACGGCAATGGTAATGTGTTTGCCTACGACAACGAGATTGCGGTGCGGGTCGCATGGTTAAATGATAATCGCCTGGCTGTATACACGTACGCAGATCCGGCGAAAGCGACAAAAATCGAGCGGGTAGGTAAAGTGACGATCGAATACTCAATGGCGGTCGAGACGGCTCTTATCCCTCCGATTCCAGATGCCAGCCCGAGCAAAAGCGGCGCGCCATCGCCGGCGGACCAGGGAACGCCCTAGACGGGCCGCCCAACCTAGTCGACCTTGCTTCGTATGCCTTGCTCTGCTGAGAAAACCGTCCAGCTTGCCTACGGTCGCGGGCGATTGGAGGTTAACTTCCCTTCGAACGCCAAGGTTATTGAACCTCGATTTATTCCGCAAAGAGACCGATGGAACTAATTTGTTCTGTTAGTCTGATTGCGAAACGATCGGGATTCTCGAGGACGACGACGACGAGTACGAGGACGACTCCTCAAATTCGGAATTTAGGTTAAACAGACGCTGCGCGTCATCGGGCCCTGGAAGCCGCTTATCTGTATTTGACCTTCACGAGGTACAAACCTTCGGCCGGTGCAGTATAGCTCGCCTTGGTTCTGCCGGGGGCGCCGAGGAGTTGATCTATCCAACTCAGATCTTCTCGTCCGGAAGCAACGCGCACGACGGCTCCGGTAAGCATTCTAACCATCCGATAAAGGAAACCGTCTCCATCAAACTCCATACTGATCAGCTCTTTGCGGTGTCGAACGCGAATCTGGCGGATGGTTCGTGTCGTGGCTTCAACCGCCTTTCCGCGATTTGCAGCAAAAGAAGCGAAGTCATGATTGCCGGTGAGGCGATGGGTGGCTGCCCGAAGAGTGCCTAGGTCAAGCGTTTGCGGGACGTGCCAAGATCTTCCAATTTCCAAGGGATGAAAAACCGGGTCATTCCACAGGCGGTACTGGTACACCTTTCCGATTGCAGAATACTGAGCGTGAAAACGGGGCGATGCACGTTGGCATCGGAGGATACGAATCTGAGCGGGCAGGTGGGCGTTCACGGCCGAGACCCATTTGGCCGGATTAAATTTGTCCTGTGGTACATCGACATGAGCCACTTGTCCGAGAGCATGAACCCCGGAATCTGTCCTTCCGGCACCGTGTAACTTTACTGGTTCCGATAATAGTGCGAGGAAGGCTCCTTTCAAATGATCCTGGACGCCGTTCTGGTTAGGCTGGCTCTGCCAACCGCTGAAGGGTCGCCCGTCATATGCGACGGTCAGCTTCAAACGTTCGAGGGCCGGCATGAGGGCAGGCTGGACTAGCTCTGGGAAGGATTCAAGGATTCAAGAATTCAAGAAGAACCAACATCTCGCGCCGAGTTCCGCATCGCACCATTCTGGGGTGCTCGAGTTCTTGAGTTCTTTTAAAGTTGACGGTCTTTTAGCGGAACCAACCGAGAATGCCGAACGCTTACTGACCGTCACCTGCAGCCCAGCGTAGCGAGTCCAGATAGCTCTGCAACAAGATCTGCGCAGCGACCTGGTCAATCATTTTCTTGCTTTGCTTAGCATTTTTGCCGGCAGCGTGCAGGGCGCGCTGGGCTTCCAGCGTAGTCAACCGTTCGTCCCAGAACAAGATATTGATCGCTGGAATGACTAGAGCAAGTTCACCGCCAAAGGCCTTGGCCTTTGCGGCAGATTGGCCGAGCGTGCCATCCATGTTCTTGGGCAACCCGATGACAATCCCGGTTATTCTTTCGCGCTCCACAATCTGGCGAATCTCGTGAAAAACCCGCTCGTCGCGTTGCAGGGTGCGATAAGGATGAGCAAAGGAGGCCAATTCGTCGGAGATCGAAAGACCTATCCGGCTATCTCCATGGTCGATGCCGAGCAAGCGCATACCTATTGGAGTTGCTCCGGAACCTGAGGGATCAGTTTTTTGATTTTCTCGACTTCATGACGATGGCAAACCAAGATCGCGTCCTTCGAGTGCACTACGACCAGGTCGCTCACGCCGAGAAGGGCTATGTGCATTTTTGAATCTGAAAACACGATATTATTCGATGCGGCTTCGAGGGTCACGGGTGCATTGGACGCGTTGTTGCCAGGCAATTGTTCGAGATATTTCGAGATAGCGGTCCAGCTGCCGACGTCGTCCCAGTCGAACGTCGCGGGCTTCACGAGCACACGGCTAGCTTTCTCCATGATCGCGTAATCAATTGAGGTCTTGCGCAAACTTTCGAAGCGATCCCTAAGCACCTTTTTCTTATCAGACGAATTTCGAATTGCGGACACGAATTCTGCAAGATCGGGCGCATGACGATTGAACTCCGTTAAGATGGAATGCACCGACCAGATAAACATTCCGGCATTCCAGTAAAAGTTACCGCTTCGCACAAAGGACTCGGCGAGATCTGGATTTGGCTTTTCCCGGAACCGGATTACCTCGAAAACGTCGGAATTCCCAATCTTCTTGCCCCGCTCTATGTAACCGAATCCCGGACACGCCCAGGTGGGCTTGATTCCGATAGTGACCAAGTCTCCACTGCGCTCGGCGATATCTGCCGCGCTTTTCAGGTCTTGCTGGAATGCAGCCTTGTCGGAGATTCGATGATCTGCCGGCAGTACGGCCATGGTCGCGGCAGCATTTCGCGCGGCAATGATGCCCACCCCAAGTGCGATCGCAGCTGCGGTGTCCCGCTTTGCCGGTTCGGCGACAATGTTGTTCTCAGGGTGATTTGGCAATACTCTCCGGATGGCTGCTTCCTGTTCCTGGTTGGTCAAAATTAAAATATTCTCCAGGGGAACGAGTCCATCGAGCCGATGAACCGTTTCTTCGAGCAGAGATTGGGAACTGAACAAGCGCAGCAACTGTTTGGGTGTCGCTTTCCGACTAAGTGGCCAGAACCGTTCCCCGCTGCCTCCCGCCAACACAAGTACATAAAAAGAATTCGACATCGCTCAATTATCGCCCAAGATTTTTCTATAGATTAACGACGAAGGCTACCGCAAGTTATAGAGGCTCACGGCCAACCCTCAACAGAGTAATACTGTTTTATGTCGAGCGATAATTATAATACTGTTGCGCTTTCGCTCCCCTCGGCGGCGTTGCTCACGATCTCCCAAACGGCGATCGGCTGCGGAATAGGGATATTACTCGCGGGTAGGATTAGCGAAAACAAACGGAATACCGCCGCACTCGCAATGCTTTTACTGGCGATCGCGACGACGACTCCTGCACTTGTGGGAGTCGTAGTTGAGCTGATTAATGGACCGCAGTCAAAACTCGGGATGAGGCGCCGGCTGCGCTCTATTCGAGAAGATTCTGGCCTGCACGCGGAGGAAGAGGTCCTTTAAGC
>DASZGG010000181.1:0-16948 GCA_035939025.1 Chthoniobacterales bacterium
ACCCGCGGGAGACCGCCGGTAATATCTTTGGTCTTGGCAATTTTCCGCGGTGTTTTGGCCAGCAGTGTGCCCGCTTGCACTCTCTTATGTTCCTGCACGACTACGTGTGCACCGGCTGGAATCGAGTAGCTCGCAACGACCTCGTGTTTGTCATCCACGATGACAATCTGCGGATGCAAGTCCTCTTTGTGCTCGATCACGACAGTGCCCATCACACCGGTCGCTTCGTCAATTTCCCGCTTCACGGTTACGCCGGGGATCATATCCCGGAATTCCACTTTACCGGTTCTTTCCGTCAGGATCGGCACGTTGTACGGATCCCATTGAACGAAAGTATCACCCTTCTTCACAGGCTCACCGTCGCCGACGGAGATCACTGAACCGATAACGACATTGTAGCGTTCGAACTCCCGGCCATCCTTCGCGTGTACAGACACCGAACCGTTCTTATTCAGCACAATAAAGTTACCGTCTACGGACTGAACAACCCGAAGATCGTTGAAGTGCACGTTACCGTCGTTCTTCGCTTTGATAATAGGTTGCTTAAAAAGCTGAGTAGCGGTTCCACCAATGTGGAATGTACGCATCGTCAGCTGAGTACCGGGTTCGCCGATGCTCTGTGCAGCGATGATGCCAACCGCCTCACCGAGCTTCACCATCCGGCCGGTCGCCAGGTTCCGGCCGTAGCACTGCGCGCAAACACCACGCTTCGATTCACAGGTGAGGACGGAGCGGATTTTCAGTTGCTCGACGCCGATCTTCATGAGCGCGTTGGCTTGCGACTCCTCGATCAATTGGTTCGCCTTGATAATCGTCTCTTTGCTGACCGGATTAGCGATGGTTTCACAACTTACGCGGCCTACGATTCGTGTAGCCAAATCGACTACTTCATCATCTCCTTCGTAAATTGGACGAACGATAATTCCGTTAGCCGTTCCGCAGTCTGGCTCAACAATGATCACGTCCTGGGCGGCATCCACCAGTTTTCGAGTCAAATACCCTGAATCGGCCGTTTTCAAGGCTGTATCGGCCAGACCTTTTCGCGCACCGTGCGTTGAAATGAAATACTCCAGAACCGAAAGACCCTCGCGGAAATTCGAGGTTATCGGGCGTTCGATAATTTCTCCGGATGGTTTCGCCATCAAGCCGCGCATACCCGCTAACTGCTTGACCTGTTGCCGATTGCCACGAGCGCCGGAATCCTGCATCAAAAACACCGGGTTCATCTCCCGGCGCCCTTCGTTATGCTCCAGAGTCCGGAACATCACGTTCGAGATTTCTTCTCCGGCATGAGTCCAGATATCGATGATCTTATTATAGCGCTCACCGTCAGTAATGATTCCGCTGCGGTATTGCTTCTCTACCAGGGCGATTTGCTTGTAAGCCTTGTCGAGCTCGGTCTTCTTCTCGTCCGGGATGATCATGTCGGTGATCCCAATCGAGACGCCGGCGCGTGTTGCCCAACTGAACCCGAGTTCTTTTAGCCGGTCGAGAGTTTCAACAGTCCTCTGCTGACCCGAAACCTGGTAGGTACGCCAAATGATGTCGCTCAGCTGCTTTTTCCCGGCGACTTTGTTGTAAAAGCCAAGACCCTCCGGCCAGATCCCGTTGAAGATCACGCGACCGGCTGTCGTCTCGATAACTTTGATCTCGGAATTTCCGTAGATAGTTTTCTTGCCGAAGTTCGGGTTCTTGAATCGAATTTTCTCGTGGATCTTGATCGCTCCTTCGGCCAGCCCAAATTCAATCTCCTGGAGCTCCGAAAACAACCGGAGGCGTTCGCCAACTTGTGCAGTTTTGCGCGGAGTCTGCGTCAAATAATAACAGCCCAACACAATGTCCTGGGACGGTGTCGTAATCGGTTTGCCGCTGGAAGGAGAGAAGATGTTATTCGGCGCGAGCATTAATAGGCGGGCCTCCATTTGTGCTTCCACAGAGAGCGGAACGTGAACCGCCATCTGGTCTCCGTCGAAGTCTGCATTGTAAGCGGTACAGACTAACGGATGGATGCGAATCGCCTCACCCTCGATGAGCATTGGCTCGAACGCCTGAATCGACAAACGGTGAAGAGTCGGAGCGCGGTTCAGCAAGACTGGATGCCCTTTAGTTACCTCTTCGAGAATATCCCAGACCTCTGGCGTCTGGCGCTCAATCATCTTTTTAGCGCTACGGACGGTGTGCACGTATCCGAGCTCCTTGAGCCGCCGAATAATGAACGGCTCAAACAAAACGAGCGCCATCTTCTTCGGCAAACCGCACTGGTGAAGCTTCAGCTCCGGACCGATCACGATCACCGAACGGCCCGAGTAGTCGACTCTTTTTCCAAGCAGGTTTTGGCGGAATCGGCCACCCTTCCCTTTGAGCATGTCGCTCAAAGACTTCAGGGGGCGATTTCCTGCGCCGGTCACGGCCCGGCCGTGCCGGCCGTTATCGAACAAAGCGTCGACGGCTTCCTGAAGCATCCGTTTTTCGTTCCGAATGATGACATCCGGGGTCTTCAGTTGCAGAAGATTCTTGAGACGATTGTTTCGGTTAATCACCCGGCGATAGAGATCATTGAGATCAGAAGTGGCAAATCGGCCGCCTTCCAGCGGAACGAGGGGTCGCAAATCGGGCGGAATTACCGGCAGGACATCCAGAATCATCCACTCCGGTCGGGAATGAGAATTCATAAACCCTTGAACAAGTTTTAGCCGTTTCGCCAACTTCTTACGGATCTGCTTGCTCTTGGTGTTATTCATTGACTCTTCAAGCTCGCCATTCAGCATGCGAAGCTCTATCTGGGAGAGCAACATCTTGATCGCTTCGGCACCCATACCGGCAACAAACGTGTCGCCGTATTGTTCCTGAGCCTCTCTGTACTCCTGTTCATTGAGCAATTGCGTTTTCTGCAGCTGGGTTTGGCCCGGGTCGATAACGATGTAATCCTCATAATAAATGACCCGCTCCAGTTGCCGGGAACTCATATCCAACATCAGACCGATGCGGGAGGGCATGCATTTGTAAAACCAGATATGCGAGACCGGCACCGCAAGCTCGATGTGTCCCATACGTTCCCGACGCACTCGCGACAGTGTCACTTCCACCCCACAACGGTCACAGATCACACCTTTGTGCTTGATGCGTTTGTATTTGCCGCAAGAACACTCCCAGTCACGGGTCGGACCGAAGATCCGCTCGCAGAATAACCCTCCCTTTTCAGGTTTAAAGGTGCGGTAATTAATCGTTTCCGGATTTTTTACCTCGCCCTTACTCCAGGAGCGAATCGCGTCCGGCGACGCGACGCTGATTGCTACTTGGTCAAAACCGACCGAGCGCTCTTCTCCAAAAATCTCGCGAAGATTAGTTTCGTTCATAGTTGCCACGGATGAGTGGTTGACTGATTAAATTTGTGAGCTGTGGCGCGGTCGAGTCGGTTCGAGGGGTTGAGCAGGAACTCAACGCTGCCGCTGTCGGTCCGCGCCTATAATTCATCCAGCTGAGGGAGCTGCATCGAGGGCGTTATCGCCAAATACCTGGGTGCGACCGCCGACTTTCACATCAAGCCCTAGACTTTGCATTTCTTTGATCAAAACGTTGAAAGACTCGGGCGTACCTGCTTCCAACGAATTGTCACCTTTCACGATCGATTCATAAATTCGGGTCCGGCCCTGAACATCGTCTGACTTGACAGTGAGCAGCTCCTGGAGCGTATAAGCTGCACCGTACGCTTCCAGCGCCCAAACCTCCATTTCCCCGAATCGCTGACCACCATACTGAGCCTTCCCACCCAGCGGCTGTTGTGTAACGAGTGAGTATGGCCCAACTGCGCGTGCGTGAATCTTGTCCGCCACAAGGTGACCGAGCTTCAACATGTAAATATATCCAACTACGACATTTTGATCGAACGCGTCGCCGGTCCGGCCATCGTATAACGTCGATTTACCGGTCTCCGTCACCCAGGTAAAGCCTTCCACCTTTTTCGCTTCGGTCAGGTATTTCCGTATTTCCGGCTCTTCAATCCCATCAAAAACCGGGGTCGCAACCTTGAACCCGAGGGCTTTCGCTGCCACTCCAAGGTGAGTCTCAAGCACTTGACCGACGTTCATCCGGCTTGGCACGCCGAGCGGGTTCAATACTATCTCGACCGGAGTGCCATCATGCAGAAATGGCATATCTTCTTCCGGAACAATCTTTGCAACGACACCCTTGTTCCCGTGACGGCCTGCCATCTTGTCGCCAACGCTCAGCTTACGTTTGCTGGCGATATAGACCTTCACTTGCTTGATGATGCCCGGATCAATGTCGTCGCCACTCTCGATTCGATCAAGAGAGCGCTCCTTTTCGAGATCCAGCTCGGCGAACTTGTGTTCGAACGAACTGATTATCTCATGAATCTTGTTCCGTATCGGGCTCGGATCGATGTCGACATGATCGTAAACACCAGCCAGTTTCCGCAGCAGCGTCTTGGTTATCTTTCGGTTCGCCGGAATAATGATTTCACCTGTCTCAGCGTTGACCACGTCGAGCGGAATCTTTTCACCTAGCAGGATGTTCGATAACGCTTCTGTCAGCTCTTCGTGCAGTTCGTCTTTCTTCTTTTTGTACTCTTCACCGATCTGCTTGGCCTGACGTTTTGTTTCGGCCGGAGTCAGTTTCTGCTTAGCGACTTCCTTGCGCGAGGAAACTTTAACATCCATGACGATTCCGTAGGTGCCGGACGGAACGGTCAGCGAAGTATCTTTCACGTCTGCGGCCTTCTCACCGAAGATCGCGCGCAGCAGCCTTTCTTCCGGCGCAAGCTCCGTCTCGCTTTTCGGCGTTATCTTGCCGACCAGAATATCGCCCGGCTTCACTTCGGCGCCGACCCGAATTACTCCGTCGGGTCCGAGGTTTCTCAGAGCCTCCTCGCTAACGTTTGGAATATCTCGGGTTATTTCCTCCGGCCCTAGCTTCGTATCGCGCGCGCCGATCTCGAATTCATCAATGTGAATCGAGGTGTAGATGTCTTCTTTGACCACTTTCTCCGAGATGAGAATCGCGTCCTCGAAGTTGTAACCGTTCCAAGGCATGAACGCCACCAACACGTTCCGGCCCAGCGCCAGCTCACCTGCTTCGGTATTTGGTCCATCCGCGATGACCTGGCCGGCGGTGATTCGTTGACCCTTACGAACGATCGGCTTCTGGTTAATGCAGGTTCCGGCGTTCGATCGCATAAACTTGCGCAGCTCATAAACGTGCACGCCTTCGTCTGGCCGGCTCACCAGTTTCTTCTTCGGCTCCGGCGATTTTCCATCTTTTGTGATCACAATCTGTTCCGCCGTGACAGAAACAACCGCACCGTCAGCCTCAGCGACAATGACCGCTTTGGAGTCACGCGCCACTTTTCCTTCGAGCCCGGTCCCTACCAACGGTGATTCGGATCGAATCAGCGGCACTCCTTGCCGCTGCATGTTGGAGCCCATCAGCGCTCGGTTCGCGTCATCGTGTTCGAGAAAAGGAATCAGCCCCGCCGCCACCGAAACCAACTGCTTCGGCGAGATATCCATGTAATGGATCTTACCCGGATCCACTTCCAGAAAGTCACCCCGATAACGACATGAAACTTTCTCGTCAGTAAAATTACCCTGGTCATCGATCGGCGCATTCGCTTGAGCGACCAGGTAATTTTCTTCGCGGTCTGCTGTTAAATAGTCGATCTGCGTCGATACACGACCACTCTCCACTCGACGATAGGGTGTCTCTATAAATCCGAACTCGTTGATCCTGGCAAAGGTGCTCATCGAGCTGATGAGACCGATGTTCGGTCCTTCCGGCGTCTCGATCGGACAAATTCGGCCATAGTGCGAAGGATGCACGTCGCGCACTTCGAAGCCGGCTCGGTCCCGGCTCAAACCACCCGGCCCAAGTGCGGACAATCGGCGCTTGTGAGTCAGCTCGGCAAGAGGATTCGTCTGATCCATGAACTGGCTCAATTGCGACCGGCCAAAGAAATCCCGAATCACCGCGCTGAGTGCCTTGGGGTTGATCAGCTTTTGCGGCGTCATGCCGTCGATGTTCACATCGAAGAGGGTCATACGTTCCTTGACGAGACGCTCGGTTCGCGCCAGACCAACCCGGCACTGGTTCGCGAGCAACTCCCCAACCGTGCGCACCCGGCGACTGCCGAGATGGTCGATGTCATCCAAGATCCCCTCACCCTTCCGCAGTGTGATGAGATACTTCATCGCTCCGATAAAATCTTCCTTCGTCAGCGTTCGCTCGGCGAGATCAACTTCAATCCCAAGCTTTTGATTGATCTTGTACCGGCCAACCCGCCCGAGATCGTATTTTTTTGGATCAAAAAACAATCGCTTTAGTAATCCGCGAGCATTCGCGACCGTTGGCGGGTCGCCGGGGCGTAATCTGCGGTAAATATCTTTGAGGGCTTCTTCCTCGTCGTGCGCCGGATCCTTCTTAATGGACTTGATGATCGTATCGTCATCTTTGGCATCGACGACATCCACTTCGCTG
Source organism: Chthoniobacterales bacterium (assembly GCA_035939025.1). Lineage (GTDB taxonomy): Bacteria > Verrucomicrobiota > Verrucomicrobiia > Chthoniobacterales > JAFAMB01 > JAFAMB01. The sequence goes on from DASZGG010000181.1 coordinate 6,493, forward strand.
ATACCCAGCGTTAAAATCTGCTGAACTGTCGCCTTTGTTAATGGCTCGAAGGCACGCGCTACGGTGATCTCGCCATCGCGCACATCCTGGATCAATACCCGGGTGCTGAGTTCCTCTTCCTCGAGATCGTTTGTTAGCCGGAGCTTTTCGATGTTATAAAAGATTTTGATTATATCGCCGTCGCCACCGAAACCGATCGAGCGCAGAAAGGTGGTTGCCAAAAACTTTCGGCGACGTTTCCGACGATCGAGATAGATATAAAGGAGATCGTTCGTATCGAACTGGACTTCGAGCCAGGAACCGCGATCTGGAATGATTCGAAAGCTGTAAAGCACCTTGCCGTTAAGGTGAACGGAAGATTCGAACGCAATTCCAGGCGACCGATGCAATTGGCTTACGACCACACGTTCCGCACCGTTTATGACGAAGGTCCCCTGAGGAGTCATCAGCGGGATTTCACCCATGTAGACCTTCTCTTCTTTCGTTCCCTTATCGTCCCGAAGCTGGAAAGTCACGTGCAACGGCGCACTGAACGTCTGCCCCTCCCGCTGGCACTCTAGGGCGGACATCTTCGGTTCACCGATGTCGTAGCTGACAAAATCCAGAACGACCTTATCGTCGTAACTCTGGATCGGAAACACCTCCTTAAAGACAGCCTGCAGCCCAACATTCTTTCGCCGGCCTGGCGAAACATCTTTCTGAAGGAATTCCACATACGAATTGAGCTGGACTTCAATCAGATTTGGCGGCTCAATCGCTTCTTTGATCTTTCCGAAGTAAATACGGTCTGACATACGGTATCGTGTTTTCTAGCCGAACGGTAAAGGTTTGCTGCCGCACCGCGGGCTACCGTTTCGGTGAAGGTTTCGACAACAAAGGAGAACACAAATAGCCCCACCCGCGTGGCTTGTCAAATCTGCCACACCCATGGAGCCGCCAAATTGTTGTTTCTTGTAACTTGCGAGCGATATCTCGAGTTCCCCCGCGGTTAACGGGATAACACTATACACAGATGTAATCGGGCCGCAAGAAGTTTTATGATAGGAACCGCGCAACCCACTTATGGCGGAAACGCGCCCCACGTGCATTCTTCCGTAGGAACCACGCTCCCGCGCCTCCAGCGATGAGCTACCGAGATTCACACAGAGGTCACAAAGGTCAGACAAGGTGGCCAAGGTTCTTAGAGATTCTAAGAAATGGGATCGACTTCGAAAAATCGACCAGCCCGGACAACTTTAATATTTCCTTCGTCACCTTTTGCTGACCTTTGTGACCTCTGTGTGAGTCTTTCGTACGAATTATTTGATTTCGACTTTTGCGCCGGCTGCCTCAATCTTCTTCTTGATCTCCTCGGCTTCTTGCTTCGTGACACCTTCCTTGACCGTTTTCGGAGCGCCCTCGACAAGCGCTTTCGCTTCAGCCAGGCCCAGACCCGGAACAGAAGCGCGGACCTCCTTGATAACGGCAATCTTATTGGCTCCAAATTCTTTCAGGATGACGTCAAAGGCCGTCTTCTCTTCCACCACAGGAGCCGCTGCGCCCGCGGCGCCGCCTGCAGGAGCTGCCGCGACAGCCACCGGAGCGGCCGCGCTAACTCCCCATTTTTCTTCGAGTTTCTTCACCAGATCAGCGATTTCCAGGACGGTAAGACCGCTGAGCTGTTCTACGATTTGATTTGTATCTGCCATTTTTCTTCCTCTCGGTATCGTCGCGCTCCGAAGCCTCAGAGCATTTAAGAGCCCGCAGCCGCGGACCCCGACGAGGAACCATTTTTTACTGATGCTCGGGACGTGCGGCTTCTTTCACGTCTCGAAAAATTTGATTTTGCAGACGGCACCTGTTCGCCGCCTGTTTGCTCGAAGCAATGACCCTCCAGCGTTGAGGTCTCAGCCTACGCGTTGGCCGGTTCGACCTCCTTCTCTATTCTTGCTTTTAACAAGCGGGCCAACGAAGCGCCCGGTTCGTTGAGCAAGGTAACCAGCTTCCGCAGCGGCGACTTGAGAACTCCCAAGAGCTGCGCCTGGAGTATTTCTTTGGGCGGTAGATCTGCCAGCGCTCGTATCTGTTCTTTTGAGATGACCGCTTTATCCAGGACTCCGATCTTCACCGCCGGCTTTTGGAATTCAGCGCTAAAATTCTTCAAGATTTTCGCGGCCGCACAGACATCGCTTTCCCCGGTCACAATGGCAGTTTGACCATTGAGGCTGGCGGCAAGATCAGGATAACCCACTTCTGCCGCGGCTCTGCGCAGGAACGTGTTTTTAACCACCCTGCACTGGGCGCCGGCTCCGGCTAAACGGATCCGCAATTCCGAAAAATTGGTCACGTTCATCCCGGTATATTCTGTCACAATCAGAAACGGGGACTGATTCAATCTCGCAGAGAGATCATCAACAATCGTGGTTTTTTCAGGTCTCATTCTGGTCTATCCCCTTTATCTCAATATTTCAAAAATTGGGTCGCATCGATCCGCAGGCCCGGACTCATCGTTGCGCTCATCGTAATGTTATGAACGAACTTCCCTTTAGCCGTCGCGGGTCTGGCCTTGACTACGGCTTCAATCACCGCGGAACCATTTTCAACCAGCGCTTGCGGCTGGAACGAGAATTTACCCATCGGCACAGCCACGTTCCCGTTTTTGTCGAGCTTGAACTCAACGCGACCGGCCTTCACCTCTCGAACGGCCTTGGCGGTGTCCTCTGTTACCGTGCCGGTCTTCGGATTTGGCATTAATCCCCGAGGACCAAGAAGCTTGCCCAATTTGCGGACTTCTGACATCGCTGCCGGTGTTGCGATGGCTACGTCGAAATCCTGGAAGCCCTCCTGACACTTCTTTACCATGTCCTCGAAGCCCACGAACTCCGCGCCGGCTTCCCTGGCAGCCTCAGCTGCGTGGCCCTGAGCAAAAACGAGCACTCGCACTTTATTTCCGCTGCCATGCGGCAACGGGCAGGTTCCACGGACCATTTGATCGGATTGACGCGGATCCACGCCGAGTCTGAACGACAGCGTCACGGTTTGATCGAACTTCGTCGGTGGAAGTTTTTTGAGTGCTTCGACGGCCTCTGTTAATGAATAAGCCTTGGCCGGATCCACTAGCGCGGCGCAAGAGCGATAACGTTTACTGCGGTCTGCTACTTTCATTTCTATTTGCAGTTGTGGCGAGCCTTTCGACCCTCCTGCTGTTTGTAAAACGAGCTTCCGTATTGGACGGGCGTCCCTGCGGACACGGTTCTCAGCTATTCTCGCAGCCGCGACGCCCCTATCCAAATAAACTATTCTTCTACTTCAATGCCCATCTGGCGAGCGGTCCCCACCAGCGTCCGGTAGGCGGCCTCTTCCGTGCGAGCATTCATATCCTTCATTTTCACCTTAACGATATCCATCACCTGCTGCTTCGTCAGCTTAGCGACCTTGGTCTTGTTTGGCTCCTTCGAACCGGCAGCGATATTTGCGGCCTTTTTCAGAAGAAGCGCCGCCGGCGGCGACTTGGTGATAAATGAAAAAGTCTTATCCTTATAGACGGTGATTACCACTGGCAGGATATCTCCGGCTTGTTTCTGGGTTACCGCATTAAACTCTTTGCAGAACGCCATGATATTTACACCGTTCTGACCAAGAGCGGGACCCACAGGTGGCGCCGGGTTGGCTTGACCTGCCGGAATCTGCAGTTTGATGGTTGCAACAACTTCTTTCGCCATAGTGCTTAATGTCGCGATTCAGCTTGAATATCTCATCCTCTTTCCACCTGCCAATACTCCAACTCAACCGGGGTCGATCGACCGAAGATGCTCACCGAGACGCGCAGTTTTCCGCGGTCAGGATCGATCTCTTCCACCACACCGCTTTGATTCTGGAACGGTCCATCCGCAACCTTAACCGTTTCGCCTACTTCGAAGCTTACCTTCGGCTTAACCTTATCTTCAAGCTGCCTAATCTGGGCCAGCATGCTTTCGACCTCCTGAGGTCGCATCGGTACCGGACGGTCTTTTGTACCCGCAAAGCCGAGCACTCCTGGCGTCTCGCGAATAAAGTACCAGGTCCGCTCTATCAACTGGTTCTGTTTGTCCAGCAGATACATATTTACGATCAGGTAGCCGGGAAAAAATTTTCGGGTTGTTTCGGTCCGTTTGCCTCGTTTGATCTCAGAAACCCGCTCTGTGGGAATCAAAACCTCATACACCAAGTCGCCCATTTCCTCGGTTTTGATTCGACGTGTAAGATTGTCGTAAACCTTCTGCTCCTGTCCGGAGAGAACGTGCACGACAAACCACTGATTTTTTTCGGGTTCACTCATATCTGAACTGCCTAAGGAACTAACAACTTCACCAGATTGACCATCACCAGATCCCAGAACGCAATATAGCCGCTCAAGAGCAACATCGCGACGACAACCACGGCGGTCGAATCGATCAGCTCTCTATATTTCTTAATTCCTTTTTCCTTCGGGTCCCACGGCCAGCTGGCTTTTTCAAGCTCGACCCGCACCTCACCCAAAAACCCTTTAATACGACCGATCATAAGCTAAACGCAGCCTTCAGCTCCGTTCGTTAACCTTTCTACGGCATCTAAACAGCAAGTTCTCGGAACAGGTCAGGAGGGACTCGAACCCCCAACCGGCGGTTTTGGAGACCGCTGCTCTACCAATTGAGCTACTGACCTATTGCATTTCAAAATAATCAAAAATAACAAAACGGGTCCGGCAAACGCCGGACCACCTTCGCCCAACTCAAAAAATCTCTCTCTCAGAAGCTCTCAGCTAGTCAAGAATATCGGAGACTCGACCCGCACCGACGGTTCGGCCACCCTCGCGGATAGCGAATCGGATTGTCTTTTCCATCGCGATTGGGTGATTCAATTCCACTTCGATCGAGACGTTGTCGCCGGGCATAACCATTTCAACTCCCTCCGGAAGCTTTACCGTCCCGGTCACGTCCGTCGTACGGAAGTAAAACTGCGGCCGGTAGTTAGTGAAGAAAGGCGTATGACGGCCACCCTCTTCCTTGCTCAGTACATACACTTCCGCCTTAAACTTCTTGTGGGGCGTTATGCTTGCCGGTTTCGCGACAACCTGACCGCGTTCCACCTCTTCCTTTTTAATGCCGCGCAGCAGCACTCCCACGTTGTCACCAGCGCGGGCTTCGTCCAATAACTTACGGAACATTTCGATATCGGTAACCGTCGTCTTTGCCGTCGGACGGATACCGACGATTTCAACTTCCTCCATCTTCTTAAGGATCCCGCGCTCAACGCGACCAGTCACCACGGTGCCACGGCCTTCAATATTGAATACGTCTTCGATCGGCATCAGAAACGGCTGATCGATAGGGCGTTCCGGGAGCGGGATATATTCATCGACCGCTGCCATAAGCTGGTAAATTGCATCTTTAGACTTCGGATCACCTTCCAGAGCCTTCAAAGCGCTGCCCTTGACGATCGGAATTGTCTCGCCCGGAAACTCATACTGAGAGAGCAGGTCGCGCACTTCCATTTCCACGAGGTCAAGAAGTTCGGCATCGTCAACCATGTCACACTTGTTCAGGAAAACCACGATAGACGGCACGCCAACCTGGCGAGCCAACAGGATATGTTCACGGGTCTGCGGCATGGGTCCGTCGGCCGCCGACACGACTAAAATAGCGCCGTCCATCTGCGCCGCACCGGTAATCATGTTCTTCACGTAGTCCGCGTGCCCCGGACAATCCACGTGAGCGTAGTGCCGCTTTTCGGTCGAATATTCAACGTGCGCGGTATTAATCGTAATACCGCGTTCTTTCTCTTCAGGAGCATTATCGATTTGGTCGTACCGCGTCGCTTGGGCCATGCCCTTCTCGGCCAGAACCGTCGTGATAGCGGCAGTCAACGTGGTCTTCCCATGGTCGACGTGACCAATCGTGCCGATGTTCACGTGCGGTTTGGATCTTTGAAATTTGTCCTTAGCCATTTAAGGTCTCCTTCTCTTGCTGCTAATGTCTTAACTGAAATCACCTGTATAACCACAGGACATGGAGCCCACGACCGGGATTGAACCGGTGACCTCGTCCTTACCAAGGACGTGCTCTACCAACTGAGCTACATGGGCAGCTGCCGTTTTCGGCCAATCACAAAGTTACCGGGACTGGCCGACTCTCTTCGCCGGAAATTGAAGTCAAAAAGCATTAGCCGCCAATCTTAAAGTCCCATTACATTAGATGCAGTAAGCTTGCTGCTCAAGGTCCGTCAAGCGAGCCCGAAACTTAACAAAGAGTCCAACCCCGTCAACAGGATTCTTCGCACGCTCCCACAGCCTGCATCGCTCGCGAATCTCTAACCGATTTGTGAGCGATGCAGGCTAAGGTCACTTCCCCACCGCCGCCACATGCGGAACCGCCCGGTCGGCTTCCGGAGCATCCGGCTCCACCACGTACGGCTCGGCAACTCTGCGAATTGATTTTGCCTTGCCCGTGGAAGGATCGATATCGACCAGGATCCCATGAAGCTTTACTTCGCCTTTCGCCACCGGGAAATTCACCGGCATGCTGCTCACGAAGCGCTGAATGATCGGCTGGATTTCGCGCCCTAGGACAGACTCGGTCGGACCGCACATTCCAGCATCGCAAATAAACGCCGTTCCTCCCGGGAATATCTGCTCGTCGGCGGTCTGAATATGGGTGTGGGTGCCCGCAACAGCCGAAACTTTCCCATCCAGAAATCGCCCGATGGCAATCTTCTCGCTTGTGGTTTCCGCATGCATATCCACAAAGAGAATGTGGGTTTCAGCTCGCAACCGGCGGACTTCCTCGTCAACAAGGCGGAAAGGATTCTCCAGACTTGGCTGCATAAATGTCCTTCCCTGGACGTTGATCACCCCAACTTTGCCCTTGGCGGTCTCCAGCACGATAGAGCCCCTCCCTGGGGTGCCAGGCGGATAATTGATGGGACGCAGCAAACGAGGCTCGGTTTCGATGTACGATACCACCTCTTTCTGATCCCAGATGTGATCTCCACTCGTTATGACCGCCACTCCGGCCCTCAATAGGTCGATGGTTATTTTACCCGTAATCCCTCGCCCCGCCGCCGCATTTTCGCCATTGACTACGACAAAATCAATCCCCCACGCCTGCTTCAATCTCGGTACCATCTCGATCACCGCTTTTCGCCCAGGTTCTCCAATAACGTCGCCGAGAAATAAAAGTCGAAGCATTGCACACACCCAAATATCTCTATCTTATATAAGTTCTCGGAGAGCCCGAATCAAATTCGCTATGTGCCAAGTCGTTGCGCTACTCTGCTGCGGGCTCCTGTTCGTCTTCGTGCTAGCCGTTGTCCTCGTCGAAATATTTGGAGGGGAGTCGCTTGCGGCTCCCTGGGCGTTGCAAGCAACCGCTTGCCGCTTCCAGGGCGTCTCTCCAGGGGTTGTTTGCCGTTCAGGGTTTTTCGCAGCTGCGACCTTCGTGGTCGTTTTCGCTCCGGTCGCCTCTTTCTCCCAACGCTTGACGCCGCTCTCGCAGCCTCCGAATTGGGACCAACTGAATCGATTCCAGGAAACGATCACGCACGACGAATTTGTCAGTCTCCTGGAATCGGTTTACGCTCCAAACGGTGCCGCAGCGCAGTGGATCAGCGTTGATTCTACTGAAGCAGTTATACAGGAAGACGCTTCCCATCGTTTCGTCCTCAGGTTCGCGCCAGACCTTCAAATGCGAAAACCGATCCCACGGTATTGGACGAGTGTTAATCAGTTGAATCCGAACAACGAAGCGATCCTTAGCGGAATAAAGATCGCCATCGATCCAGGTCATTTGGGTGGAAAATGGGCCCAAATGGAGGAGCGCTGGTTTCAGATAGGAAGCTCCCTTCCGGTGACAGAAGGCGATCTGACTCTGCGCGTTGCTCAAATTCTGGCGCCGCGACTCCGGAGCCTTGGAGCTGAGGTGGCATTCGTTCGGTCGGCCCCTGGGCCAGTGACAGATGCTCGTCCGACCGAACTCCAAGTTGAGGCCGAGGCTTCGCTTCGAGATCGAGGTGTAACGAACGTCCTCTCAACTTACGCCGGCCCAGGCGATCCGAACCGCGAGGACTCGATTCCTTGGGAAGCCGAGCGACTGTTTTATCGCGTCGCGGAGATCCACGCGCGAGCCGGGATTGTAAACGAAAAAATCAAACCAGACCTTGCCCTCTGCCTCCATTTTAACGCCGAACCTTGGGGTGACCCGACACATCCTACACTCGTATCAGAGAACCATCTCCACTTATTGGTCAATGGCGCTTACAGCACTTCCGAGCTCGGTTTTGACGACGAACGGTTCGCGATGCTATTGAAGCTGCTGAATCGAGCCTATCCGGAAGAGTTGGCCGTCGGCGAATTTGTGGCTGGATCGATGGCCAGGATTACCGGACTTCCGCCCTACAGTTATTCCGGGTCAAATGCTAGAAGCGTCGGTAGCTCAGGCTATGTCTGGGCCCGCAACTTACTCGCGAACCGGCTCTATGAATGCCCAGTAATCTACATCGAGCCCTATGTGATGAATAACCGAGAAGTCTTTGCCCGGATTCAGGCCGGAGAATACGAAGGCCTCCGCGATTTCGCAGGCGTGATGCGCCCGAATATCTATGAAGAATATGCTCAGGGAGTCGTGGATGGCCTGACCGCCTACTGCCGGGCAAATCGAGGTACTGAGAAGTAGTCAAGAATTCAAGAAGTCGAGAATTCAAGGAAAAGCAGGAATGGAAATCAGCGGTTGCTTTCTCGGCGATGGAGACTTAACCTCCCTGCTCTTGATCAAAACGGGCTGTGGCTCAGCTTGGTAGAGCGCCACGTTCGGGACGTGGAAGCCGTGGGTTCAAATCCCACCAGCCCGACCAAGACCGATCCGGCGGTCTGAGCAAATGCAAACTCTTTGATTCTTCGCGCTGAAACCGCTATGAACACCCGCTTCATTCCTATCCTGTCGCTTGTCCTCCTTTGCCATTCTGTCCTCCACGCAGACGACACCACCGAAAAAAAGCTTCCAAACGTCCTCATTCTCGCTACAGGCGGCACCATTGCCGGAAGCGGATCGACCTCCACCACTACAGTGGGCTACAAGCCGGCAACCGTGCCGGTTCAAGCTTTGATTGACGCAGTCCCTGAACTTAAGAAAGTCGCGATTGTCCGAGGCGAACAGGTTTTCCAAATCGCAAGCCAGAATATGACCAACGACAATTGGCTGAAGCTTGCAAAACGGGTTAACGAGCTGCTGCAACAGCCAGATGTCGATGGAATCGTCGTTACCCACGGGACTGACACGCTCGAAGAAACCGCTTACTTTCTGAACCTGGTCACCAAAAGTGGCAAGCCCGTAGTGATCGTTGGAGCAATGCGCCCCTCGACGGCTCTATCTGCTGACGGTCCGATTAACCTCTATAATGCCGTACTGGTTGCCGGCAGCAAGGAAGCCGTTGGCAAAGGAGTTCTTGTCTGTCTAAATGATCAGATCAACTCGGCCAGAGACGTGACGAAAACCAACACTTCGACGGCCGACACCTTTAAGTCGCCTGAGCTTGGCGTACTTGGTTATATCCAAGGGGACCGCGTCGCGTTCTATCGGCTGCCTGCGCGGAAGCATACGCTGAACTCCGAGTTTGACATCTCCGCTGTCGACAAGCTGCCCAACGTGGAAATCGCTTATGGCTTTGCGAACGTCTCGCGCACAACAGTTGACGCCCTCGCAGCCGCCGGCGTCGATGGGATCGTCTATGCCGGAGTCGGCGACGGTAATCCATCGGAATTGACCGAACAGGCTCTGGCCGATGCGCGCGCGAAAGGGATACTCATCGTTCGCAGTGCCCGGGTAGGAAACGGAATCGTCGCCCGCAACAACGAAGTGAACGATGATAAACGCGATTTCGTCGTTTCAGATACCTTAAACCCTCAGAAAGCACGAATCCTTTTAACTATCGCGCTCACCAAGACGAAGGACACGAAAGAGATTCAACGCATGTTCTATGAGTACTAGCCCGCTTCGCGGGCGTTTTGAGTTTTGGGTTTTGGGTTTTGGGTTTTGAGTGAACGCCATAGACTTAACCGAGCGTCTCTGACAAGCTACGCAAAACTCAAAACCCAAAACGCCAAACTCAAAACTTCCTTCCGGGCTCCCAGTCAGGCGGCGCCAGTTCGAAGCGGTCGAAAACAAATCCGGGTGCAACCGTACAGCCGACGAGTGTCCAATCTCCAAGGCTCCGCGCCGATTGCCAGGCGCTGCCGGGAACAAACGCTTGAGGGCGCTCACCGGCGTTCAAATTCATGCCGACGTGGACGGTAACAACCTCTTGATCCTGGCTATAAACCGAAAGCGCAAGCGGTGCTCCAGCGTACCAATGCCAGACTTCGACAGAGTCGATCCTATGCCAATGGGAAACTTCACCGGCCGCCAGTAAAAAATAGATTGCCGTGGAAACTGCCCTGTCATCGTACCTCATCGTATCTCGAAGCGTT
>DASZGG010000182.1:0-4939 GCA_035939025.1 Chthoniobacterales bacterium
CAGGCGACATCTTGTTCAGACAGGGTGACCCGGGGGACTCGATCTACATGCTGCTTAGCGGCCAGATCCTTATCAAGCTGGGCGCACCCGCACAGGATGACCGCACATTAGCCACGCTCGGGCCGGGTGCCATCCTCGGCGAAATGGGTCCATTGCTTAGCACGCCCCGAACCGCAACCGCGATTACCGGCGCCGAAAGCCATCTGTGGCGAATCTCGACGCCCGCCTTTCACGAAGCTCTGCGACACGGCGACGCTTGGGCTACGAGCTTTTTGCTCGCCACCGCCGAGGTACTCGGACGCCGGGTTATGAGCATGAACGAGGAGCTTGTCAGGCTTTCTGCCGAGTTGAGGCAAAACTTGGGGCAACCGCAAATCAGGAGAGCCGTTGCGGAGATCGAACAGTTGCGGAAGCGACTGACGACGGAGTGGACGTTCTGAGCGCCTAACCCGCAAAAACAGCGCGAAAGCCGAAGCCACGAGCTGATTGCTCGAGGCCGGATAAGGGGACAGGTCACGGGACGGCTTTTCTCAATGGTAGGGACGCGCTCCCGCGCGATCCGGCGTGGCATGTGCATTAGCCCCAAATTCCAAATTTGAGGAATCGTCCTCGGTGCTTTGGGATTCCGTGACCGCAAAGAGACCGATGGAACTAATTTGTTCTGTTAGTCTGATTGCGAAACGATCGGGATTCTCGAGGACGAGGACGACGACGAGCACGAGGACGACTCCTCAACTTCGGAATTTAGCCCTCCTCTTCGAAGAGGGTGACGAGCGGGAATGTCATGGTCAAAACGAATGCGTCCCCTTCGACGCCACTCTTGACCTCGACACTGCTGCTCAGATTTGTCAGAAGCTCAGGAGCGCGCTCGCGCAGCTTTGAAGCAGAACCTACCATCGAGCGATAAACTACCCGCACGGTCTCCCCTTCGCGGGAGCAACCCAACCGAATGGTTCCCGACGGAACCCGTAGACTGCCCACGTCCATAGCAACAATCGCCAATAACTTTCGTAAGAAATCACCACGCAACACGGAGATAATGGCATTATTGCGCTCCAGGCCAGTCGTTTCCAATTTTATTGAGCGAGGCAAAAGCAGCGACAGCATTTTTGCTGCTTCTTCGATCAGCGTTTGAACCTCGACCAGTTCTCCCTCTGTTTCGGCGGGTTGGAGAAGATCACCAACGGCCAACAATAGCTCGCGGGACTGCTCAGCGCTTTCGCGGATCAGCTTTAAGCTTTCCTCTAGTCCGGGGTCGTTTACACCCGAACGTAAGTGATAGTCGCTGAGCGAGTTGATTCCGGAAATCGAATTGCCAAGATCGTGGACGACACGTCTGAGGAGAAAATCAAAGAAGACCCGGAAAAAGGGGCCTAGTCGATCTTCGCTCGTTGTCTGATTATGTTCCACCGGACCCAGTTTATCTTCCACGACGCTCGCAGACGCCCATAAGGGCTTCTGTCAGTGCTTCTCAAAGGCGTCCAGTAATTTGCCAGCCACGTCGAGGAGAATCTCAAAGCTGGGATAATTCGGATCAGAAACTAGATCGGCCTTTCTTTCTGCTGAACTTTCCATGGATTTATCCGTTGGATTATCAGGTTGGTTCACATCCGAATTTCGAGACGAAGTTTCTTCAGTAGCATTTTGCCCATGTTCTATCGCTTTACTCTTCGGATCCAAGACCAATCTTCTGTAAGTATCGACCGGAACTTTCTAAAGTTTAGAAGATAGTCGCAAAAGCACAAAAGCTTCTGAGGCTAGAAAGGCGGGCGTCTCCACAGCTTTTCTGGGCAGGGCCTAAAAAGAATTGCGGCCAGTACGGTTAGCTCTTATTATTCGGAAATTGCTCCGGGTCGCGCGCGGTTGAATCCTTGGGGCTTTTCATCAGGTGAGTTTACACATCGCATGGCTATCGAAAAGGTAATCGTCATCGACGATGAACCGGTCATCCGCCGATCACTAGAATTGCAGCTTCGAGGCAAGCGGTTGTCCGTCGCGCTCTGTTCAACGATCGCAGAGGCCGAAAAATATATTTCGAAAGATTCATTTGACCTGATGTTCGTCGACGTTCGGCTTCCGGACGGGGACGGGACGGATCTGCTGAACCGCTTGGCGCCGAGAGCGGAGCGGCCCTTGATAGTGGTGATGACTGGTTACGGATCGATCGAAGCGGCGGTTAGCTGCATTCGGGCGGGTGCATTTGACTATATCATTAAGCCGTTCTCTGCGAGCCAGATAGATGTTATTTTACGTAAAGCAGATAATTTCAATCAAGCTGTTCGGATCAGTCAAATCCTCGCACAGGAGTCGATCGATGCCGCCCCTCTGATCGGCGATGGTCAGGCAATCCATCAGCTGCGTCAAATGATTCAGAAGGTCGCACCGACCGAGGCGACAGTACTGATCTGCGGCGAAAACGGAACCGGAAAAGAATTGGTGGCGACGGAGATCTTCCGCGCCAGCGCTCGAGCGCAGTCGCCGTTTATTAAGGTTAATTGCGCTGCTATCTCAGAGACGCTGATCGAGAGCGAATTTTTCGGCCACGAGCGAGGCGCATTCACCGGAGCAACCGAGAAACGCGAGGGACGGTTCGAACTTGCGAATAACGGGACGATTTTGTTAGACGAGCTCAGTGAGATTTCGCTCAAGTTACAGGCGAAGCTTTTACGGGTCTTGCAGGAGCGAGAGTTCGAACGAGTGGGCGGCAACAGGACGATTAAAGTAAATGTCCGGGTTCTTGCCACCACCAATCGAGACCTGCAAAAGTCAGTAGAACGCCAGGAGTTTCGCCAGGATCTTTACTATCGCTTGAATGTCTTCCCTATTGTCGTGCCGCCACTCAGAAAACGGAAGGAAGATATTGCGGAGTTGGCAAAATCCTTTCTGTCTCGAATAGCGAGGCGAAGCGGCTCGCAGCCGCCGGTGCTAACGCCTGCCGCCCTCAAGGTTCTCCTCGCTTACGAATGGCCTGGAAACGTCCGTGAACTCCAGAATGTGATGGAACGGGCCGTGATTTTGACTGAGCCAGGCCATGAAATTACTCCATACCTTCTCGAGCCGATGTTTCCGATGGAGTTATTGGATCACTCCTGGGCAGAGGAACCGGCGGAGCCCGTTGATCGAAATGCAGCCGCAATTGTCTTTCCCGATAACATCGTTCCGTTGGAAGAAGTCGAGCGAAAATACATTTTGCACGCGCTCCGGAAGGCCAATGGAAATCGAACACATACCGCTCAGATGCTCGGAATCAGTATTCGAACACTGCGCAACAAACTCAACGAGCTGAAACTTGGCGAGGGAACAGGTGGTGTGGTGCCGGTGTGAGGGCAATGCCTCTCCTTCATTAACATGAATCGGTTTGTGGACCAGGTCGCAGTCGTAACGGGCTCTGGAAGAGGCATCGGAAAGGCGGTAGCCCTCCGACTTGCAAAGGAGGGGGCCAGAATTGCCGTGGTGAGTCGGACCGAGGCGAACTCTCAATCGGCTGCCGGGGAGATTAATGCGTTAAGCCCGGACAGCGCGATCGCCTATGCGGTAGATGTTTCAAACGGTGAGGCCGTCGCGGATCTCTGCGCGCGAATAGTAAAAGATTTTGGAAAGGTGAACGTCCTGATCAACAATGCCGGCATCACCCGGGACCGGCTCAGTATGCGGATGTCCCAGGAAGATTGGGACATGGTTCTTAACACGAATCTAAAAGGGGCTTTTCACTTTGTGCAAAACCTGCAGCGGCCCATGATGAGACAGTCGTACGGGAGGATCGTGAACATCAGTTCGGTCAGCGGTCTAATCGGTCAGGCTGGACAGGTTAACTACTCTGCCAGCAAAGCGGGGCTGATTGGGCTGACGAAAGCTTTGGCTCGGGAACTGTCTGGAAGAAACGTTACCGTAAATGCCGTTGCTCCGGGATTCATCACAACTGACATGACAGATCAATTGTCGGAAGCCGTAAAAACACATGTCCTTCCTCTGATCCCGCTGGGCAGATTTGGCGAGTGCGAGGATGTTGCGGCAGCAGTCGCCTTTATTGCGAGTCCCGAGGCAAAGTACATCACGGGACACGTCTTGACCGTAGACGGCGGGATGGCGATGTGAGGGGAAGAATTCAAGAATTCAAGAAGCCGAGAATTCAAGAAGCCGGCGATCGACTGGCGCCTGTCCGTTTGGCAAGGCTCTTCCCACGGCGTTGCCGGCTTCGCGAGGAGAAAGGCGTGACCTCACGAAACGGAAAAATCGTACATCAAGTCACCAGATACAATTTTATCCGTTTGTTATGGCGATTCCAAACAGACCCAGCGCTGCCGACAGATAAGAGGGATTGAGCATCAAGCTGTGAAGCCTAGATCCGGAGGATCTTGCCCGGGTTCATTACGTTGTCAGGGTCGATAGCCTTCTTAATTGCGCGCATGACGCTCACCGCCTCGCCGTGCTCGGCGATCAGAAAGTCGATCTTGCCGCAACCGATGCCGTGCTCGCCGGTGCAGGTCCCGTCGAAAGATAGTGCGAGTTGAACCAACCGTTCGTTGAGGCGTTCCGCTTCGGCCATCTCCATGGGCTCGTTCGGGTTGACCACAATTATCAGGTGGAAGTTACCGTCGCCGGCATGGCCGACAATCAGTGCTGGCAAGAACGAGGCTGCAACATCTTTCTCGGTCGCGACAATACATTCGGCCAGCCGCGAAATCGGCACACATACATCGGTTGTGAAAATTTGCCCACCTGGGCGCATCGCCCTGTCTGCGTAAACGACGTCATGTCGCGCCTGCCACAGCTTTTGGCGGTCCTCCGGTCTGGTCGTCCAGGAGAAGTTTGCGCCACCATGATCGGCGGTGATTTTCTGTACCATCTCCGCCTGCTCCGCCACGCTAGCTTCCGTGCCGTGGAATTCGAGCCACAGTGTCGGCGCGACCGGCAGCTCGAGCTTTGAATACTTGTTGAT
>DASZGG010000183.1:0-5335 GCA_035939025.1 Chthoniobacterales bacterium
TATGAGCCGGAGGCGGGTCACCGATTTAATCCCCACAAGCTTTTGCTGGATCCCCACGCCTGTGGTCACACAGGTGAATTAACCTGGAACCCCGCGCTCTTCGGATACCGGATGGAAACGATGGACGATCTGACTTTCGACGAAAGGGACAGTGCGCCTTTTATGCCCAAGGGTGTGGTTGTCGATCCGAGTTTTGAGTGGTCAGAGGCGCGCAGCCAAAAGCGGGTTCCCTGGGATGACACGATCATCTACGAAATGCACGTTCGCGGCTTCACTAAACAATTCCCGAAAATAAAAGACAAGTTGCGAGGCACCTTTGCCGGATTGGGGCAGAAGGAAGTCGTCGACTATATTCGGTCGCTCGGAGTGACCTCTGTCGAATTACTGCCTATTCATGCCTTTATCAATGACAGTCAACTCCTGGAAAAGGGGCTTACTAACTACTGGGGTTATAACAGCATCTCCTTTCTGGCACCGGATGCTCGCTATGCTTTCGAACGCGAACAGACGCTGAGAGAGTTCAAAGAGATGGTTGCGCGCTTTCACGAGGGCGGCTTGGAGGTTATTCTGGATGTCGTTTATAACCATACTGCGGAAGGTAACCAGCTAGGTCCCACCCTTTCCTTTAAGGGAATCGACAACCGTTGTTACTACCGCCTGCTACTCGATAATCCGCGTTATTACATTAACGATACGGGAACCGGAAACACTCTGAATTTAAGTCATGGTCGCGTCATTCAGATGGTTCTGGATAGTTTACGGTATTGGGTGCAGCAAACAAAGGTGGACGGATTCAGATTTGACCTCGGGACTATCTTGGCGCGAGAACCCAACGGGTTTGATAACCAGAGCGGATTCTTGAAGGCCTGTACTCAAGATCCCGTCTTGAATACCGTAAAGTTAATCGCGGAACCTTGGGACTGCGGGCCGGGCGGCTATCAGGTAGGCGCGTTTCCTCCAGGATGGGCAGAATGGAATGACAGGTTCCGTGATCATGTGCGCGCTTTTTGGAAAGGTGATGTCGGAGCGTCTGTTCTCTCGACCCGCTTGGTCGGTTCGCCTGACCTGTTCGATCGATTGGGAAGAAAACCTTCTGCCTCTGTTAACTTCATAACAGCCCATGACGGTTTTACCCTCAATGACCTGGTCACTTACAATGAGAAGCACAATGAGGCAAATGGAGAAGAGAACCGGGATGGCAGTTCAGATAACAGGTCATGGAACTGCGGTGTGGAGGGTCCGACCGACGACGTTGAGATCAATCGGCTTAGAGAACGGCAGCTCCGCAATTTCTTAGCCACGTTGCTGTTGTCACAGGGTACACCGATGTTGCTGGCTGGAGACGAGTTTGGCCGGACCCAAAAGGGCAATAACAATGCTTACTGTCAAGACACAGAGATCAGTTGGCTGAACTGGAACATTACCGAAAAAGGGAAGGCACTCATCCAGTTCGCCAAGAAGCTAGCCAACCTCAGACACAAATACCCGATTCTCCGCCGCAACCGATTCCTGACCGGTCAGTACGTCGAAGAAGTCGGCGTCAAAGACGTGACCTGGATCAACGCTAACGGTAGCGAGATGACCTCGGAGCACTGGCAGGATGGCGGCATGGATTGTTTCGGCATGTTATTGGACGGCAGAGCTCAAGCTACCGGAATACGCAAAAGCAGTCAGGATGCGACTCTATTAATGGTGATCAATGGTCACAGCGACCTGGTAGAATTTACGCTGCCAGAATGTTACGGCGGCATGCAGTGGTCGCTCCTGGTCGATACAAATATTGCTGACTCGTCCGAAAAGGGGACGTTTGATCCTGGGTACAAATACGGAGCTACCGCACGCTCGCTATTGCTCTTTGTGCTTCAGACCTGAGCTGGATACGCAGAGAGACCATGCGCGAGCTCGCAGGGCAGAAGCGAAAAACGCGCCGAGACGCGCATGCCCGAATCGCGCAGGAGCGCTTGGATCCTCGTCCTCGTGCTCGTCGTCGTCCTCGTCCTCGATCAGTCGGCGTTTTCTGCGGCGAAGAGAGCCCGATTGCCTCGCAATTATTTTGTCGAGTTTGTCTGATTGTCAAACATCGGGATTCTCGAGGACGAAGGACGACGACGAGCACGAACTTCGCTTACGGCGAGGAAGCAAAGCGGGAATTTACAATTCCAATCTCCACTCCTGCTTCCGGCATTGGAGCGTAAATCGACTCGCGCTCAGCCCGCGGTGCATCGATACGTTTTGTTGATCGGCTTCCGCATAGAGGGTTGAATAGCCGGCGTGTTTCATAAATTTCCACGCTTCAGCCAGCAGAAATGAAGCAATTTTCCGTCCTCGACACTCCGGTTTTACCCCAATAAAGCCAATCACCGGCTCTCCAAACGCCAAGACTGGAAGGACGATTCCTATCGAGTGTCCGCCTGGCGCAAGAGCCACCCTCCACCAACGCGGGTCATACTCCGTGAACTCCATTACTTCCAGCGTCATTTTCGCGTCCGCCATGCCACCGAGGCGCTGCCGGTAAAATCCAATCTGGGAATCGGCCGACAACTCTGATGTTTGTTCTATGAGCGCAATTATCTCGGTCCGATCAAAGTCGCTAGCTTGAGCGGACCGATAACCCAGCGCTCCAGAGTCTGCGGGACCTCTGGATTCAAACCGCATCACATTTCGCCAGTGCCGAAATCCTGCGTCAGAAATGATTTCGGTCTCAGCGGAATTCTCTGGAACTGTGTAAAAGAGTTCACGCGATCCCAGGCTTCGGGCCTTCTCGATCGCAAAATGGAACATCCCGAGTGAATCAATTTTGCCTTTGGGTCCTTCATGAAATTCGAAGAGTTCGAGTGGAAGGCCGAACTCGGTGTGCGTAGCAAGCGCCAATGTACCGGCCAACGACCCAGTCGCAAACCCAAGGATTATCCACTCCGGTCTCGTGCAGGAAAACTCCAGCAACTTGGACAACCGGTCCCAGGCCTCATGGCTTAGCTCCGACCGGATAGTCTGGAGGTCAGATTGCCGCGCGAATCGGTAGGTACAGCGCTCCATAGGCGTGATGAACTTCCTATTTAAACCCAAATTTCGAAGTTTGGACTCGTCCTCTTCGTCGTCCTTCGTCCTTGATGCGGCAGCGCTTTTTCTCCAGCAAAAAGAGCCCGATTGTCCCGCAACTATTTTGTTCAGTTATTCTGATTGTGAAACATCGGGATTTTCGAGGACGAGGGCGACGACGAGCACGAGGACGAGTTCCCAATTTCGGGGTTTAGGTTTAAACGTCCTCCAGCGGCGCGTTGCTGGCAACGCCCGGCGGCTGCAAAGCAGCTCCCCTCCAGCGTGAAGATTTTCGGGCTACGGCAATTGACCTTCTGCTGATCCCGAGTTAAACGTCATCACTTCGCAACCTCGTGAATAAGGGCACCTGGGAACCAAAAGCCGTGAACTGGCCCTCTTTGGAAGGGTCTCCGATGCCTCTGGGAGTGACGTATATCCCCGAAGAGAAGGCATACAACTTTGCGCTTTACTCCAAAAACGCAACCGAGGTGACGCTCCTTCTTTTCAATAAAAACGACTATGTGACGCCATTGGTCGAGGTCTGGCTCGATCACTTGAGTCACAAGACCAAACGGGTTTGGCATTGTCGACTAAAGGAGAGTGACGTTCAGGACGCCTGTTATTACGCCTATCGCGTAGACGGACCCAAGCAAGGAGGTCCGAATCATTGGCATGCATTTGATCCGGATAAGATTTTGCTCGATCCCTATGCGAAGGGAGTGTTCTTTCCGCCGGCGTTTCGGCGCGACGCGGCAAAGCGACCGGGAACAAATGCAGGTCGTGCACCTCTCGGCGTTTTTCGATTCAACGAAGCGGAATTTAATTGGGGCCAGGACAAATCTCCGCTGCATTTCTCGGACGCCATCATCTACGAGCTTCATCTGAAAGGGTTCACTGCCAGCCGCTCCGGCGGGGTCCCTGACCCGGTCCGGGGAACGTACGCCGGGTTAATCGAGAAGATTCCTTATTTGAAAGAATTAGGGGTGACGATCGTTGAGTTGATGCCTGTTCACCAATTCGATCCTCAGGAAGGCAACTATTGGGGATACATGACGTTGAATTTCTTCTCACCGCACATCGCTTACGCGTCGAGGCCGGACGCAGCAAACACCGAGTTTAAGGCGATGGTGAGAGCGCTCCACACGGCCGGGATCGAAGTGATCCTGGACGTCGTCTATAATCATACTGCGGAAGCCGACGATCAGGGGCCGACCTATTCTTTTAAGGGGATCGACAATGCGAGCTTTTATCTGCTGACAAATGATCCCGGACGGCCCTACGCCAATTACTCGGGCACCGGCAACACTCTGAATTGCACTGATCCGTTCATTCGAAATCTCATCCTCGATAGCCTTCGTTACTGGGTCACGGAAATGCACGTGGATGGTTTTCGCTTCGACCTGGCATCCATCCTTACCCGCTCTGAAGATGGCTCGATTGATTGGAATGACCCGCCGCTGCTCTCCGCGATTCGGACCGACCCCGTGCTGAGCAGGGCCCGGCTGATAGCCGAACCATGGGATGCCGGCGGTGCTTATCAGCTAGGCACAAGTTTTCCAGGCATGTTCTGGCACCAGTGGAACGGCATGTTTCGAGACGATATTCGCCGTTTTGTACGAGGGGATGCCGGTGCGGTGCCGCCCGTCATGAGGCGACTTTACGGCAGCGATGATCTTTTTCCTGATCGCATCGAAGAGGCTCGTCGGCCATTCTATAGTATTAACTACATTGTATCCCACGACGGATTTACCCTGTACGACCTGGTCTCATATAACCTACCGCGGAACAGCGCGAACGGGCACAATAATACCGACGGACCGGCGGACAATTTCAGCTGGAATTGTGGGTTGGAAGGCGATGATGGCGTTCCTCCCAAAGTGCTTACTCTGCGAAAGCGCCAAGCGAAAAATTTCTGCTGCTTGCTGATGCTATCCAATGGGATACCGATGTTCGCAGCCGGCGATGAATTCCTGCACACTCAGGGAGGGAATAACAACCCTTACAATCAAGATAACGAAACGAGTTGGCTTAATTGGAACCGGCTTCGCGAGCACGCTGATATATTCCGTTTCTTTAAGCTCATGATCGCTTTTCGCAAGGCGCATCCGACCATCTGCCGCAGTAGATTCTGGCGCGAAGAGATCCGTTGGCGCGGAGTCGAGTCAGCAACCGATCTGTCCTATCACTCCCAGAGCTTAGCCTACTACCTCAGCGGCAAGTCTCAGCATGATGTCGATCTCTACGTCATGATCAATGCATACACCGAGCCGCTGAGATTCACGATTTTCGATGGACT